>JALYUO010000031.1 GCA_030853735.1 Chloroflexota bacterium | reverse complement strand
AGCGCGCGGTCGCGGACGGTGCGGAAGGCCGAGCCGCCCACGCCGAACGGCGACCCCATCGCCAGGGCAATCGTCGCGCCCGCCGGCGTGTCGGCCACGGTTTCGATGGGGCCGCCCACGCCGTCCACCCCATCCGCCCGCAAGTGGGCCACGCAACGGCGCACATAGTCGGGCGCGATCTCGCAATGACCATCCACGCGGATGATCACGTCGCCCCGCGCCAGCGGCAGAGCCCGGTTCAGGCCAGTGGAGACGATTTGGCCGGGATTATCCAGCAGCCGCACGTTGGGATGGGCCAGGGCCAAGTCGGCCACCACTGCTCGCGTGCTGTCGGTGGACAGCCCATCGGCGACCAGCACCTCGATGCGATCCGCCGGGTAGTCCTGGCCCAACACCGCGCCCAGGCTGCGCGCGATAAAGCCGCCCTCGTTGCGGATCGGCATGATGATGGTGACAAAGGGCTGGAGATCCATTGGCCTAACGGACCGCAACCCGTACGATTGCGCGCCCTGCGCTAGCACCGCCGACATGGGAGCCCAATTGTTTTAGTCTCATACCGCCGACCCCCCTGACCCGAAGGCGGGCCGATCCGGCAGATCGGTCGGGGCACTAGGGAGCAGCGACACGACCGCGCGAAACTTGCCGGCGGCGGTGCGCGGGATAGCGGCAACCGGCTCCACCACCACCACCACCGCCGGTCCGAGACGGCGTTGCACCCGCGCCGCGATGTCGGCGCGATCAACCGGGCCAAAGCCGGGCGTGGGCACGATCTTAACCCGGATGCGATCTAAGGCTTCCTGAATGATCTGGCCCTCGCGCACATGGGGCTGATCTACGAAAATGCCGTGGAAGCGCACCAATTGCCGCCCGTCTGGGCCGACAACCACATCCTCGACGCGCCCGACCACCGCCTGCAACACCGGCTGCGCCCGACCACAAGGACAGGGCACAGCATCCCACAGCGCCACATCGCCCAGGCGGTAGCGGATCAGCGGCTGCACGCGGCGCATCAGGCTCGTAACAACCACGTCCCCTGCTTCGCCCGGCGCGCAGGGTGTGCAGTCGGGCCGCAGGATCTCGACCAGGCCGATGTCGGGGCTGACATGGAGCCGCCCATGCGGGCACTCGCCGGCAAACAGCACATTTTCGACCGTGCTGTATTCTTCGTAGACGCGGCACCCGTAGGCGGCTTCCATGATCCCGCGCATGGCGGGGGTCACGCCTTCGCTGGTCGTGATAACGGCGCGCAACCGGGGCACCGTCAGCCCCTGCTCCAAGATCAACCGCGCGAGCAAATAGTAAGAGACGGCATAGCCGGTCAGCCAGACCACACGCCCCCACCGCAACGCCGCGATATATTGCCGGGCGGTGTCAGGCCGCAGATGAAAAGGCGACAGATAGGTTTGGCGTTCGACGGCGTTATAGCGGTAAAACGGACCGGCGCTCAGAGGGTCGGGTTCGACCATGCGCCCAGAGAAGGTGGCCCGCGGATCACGAAACGACACGCCGGCCCAGCCCGCCGAGCGCACCTCGCGCACGGCGAGCGCACGGCGCATTTCGGCCACCGACCAGTAGCTGGCAATGGGCGTGCCGGTGGAGCCACTGGTATGGAAGACCAGTGGGCGGCGCGGCGCGATACGCGGCCAAAGAAACGCCTGCGGGTCGGCGCGGAGCGGCTCTTTGCCCAGCAGCGGCAACGCGGTTAAGTGGCCGGCCCGCGCGGCGCGGCGTTCGGCGGCAGTCCAGGTGTCCCGATAGTAGGGCACTTCGAGCGCGCTTGCCAGCACGCCACGCAACCGCCGATCCTGCCAAGCCGTCCATGCGGCGGCGCTCCAATGGTCACGGGCCGCGTACTCGGCCACATAGCGGCGATAGCCGGGGCCGAACCGCTGCCAATACCAATAGGCACCAAAGGCACTGACGGCGACGTGTTGCAGGGGCACCGGCAGCCGTGCGTAGAGCGCGTCAAAGCGTCCCATTGGTCGCCTCGCCCCCCATCACAGCAGCGGCGACGGCAGGGACGGCTCCGGCGGCCACAGCGGTCAACAGTGCTTCCCATTGCGGCAGGACCGCCCCCCAATCGCACGCCGCTACCGTCCGCCGGCCACCCACAGCCAGCCGGTGCGCCAACCCGGCTTCGGTCCACAGCCGACGCACCGCCGCCGCCATCGCCGCCGCGTCAGCCGGCGGCACCAGCAGCGCGTCGCCGCCATCAGTCAGCAGATAGGGGATGCCGCCGACGGCGGTGCTGACCACCGGCAAGCCGCAGGCTAACGCTTCCAGCACACTGACCGGCGTGTTGTCTACGTTGGTCGTGTTCAAGAAAATGTCGCCCTGATCCAGCCAGCCGGGTACGGCGGCTTTGGCGACCGCGCCGGGCAGCGCCACCCGATCCGCCACGCCCAGCTGGGCCGCAGTGGCCCGCACGGCGGCTAGGCTGCCGTCTTTGTCCGGCCCGATCATCGTCAGCCGCACCGCCGGGAAGTCGGCAGCCAGCGCAGCGAGAACGGCAGGCGCGAGGGTTGGATTGTAGATCGCATGGAAGGCGCGCAGCCAGACCAACTGTGGGCCGGGAGTGGGCCGCAGGCGGAAGGGGTAGGCGGCTAGATCGAGCGGATTGGGCACGAGCCGTATATCGGCGCGGTAGGGCTGCAAAGCGACCCGTAGATAGGGCGACGGTGCAGTGACTGCCGCCGCCCCGGCCAATAACGCACGCACACGGCCCGGTTGGGCCTGGGCAAAGGCCGGCAGGTTGCCGCCGTGCAAGGTGAGAATATAGGGCTTACCGGCAGCGCGTAGGGCCGCGCAGACCGCTGTGGCCCAGAAAAAAGCCGGCCCGCTATAGACCGCCACGACGGCCACCGCGTAATGCCGCCGCTGCCGCCAGACGGTGCCGACCATATCGGCCAGGCGCAGCAGCCGGTTCGCGTGGCGCGACGTGGTGCGGACCGCCCAGCCCGCCGCCGTCAGGCGCGCCGCCAGCAGCGCGGTCGGGCTGGGATTCTGGCCGGCGGCGGTCAGAAAGTTGTCGATCAGCAACACAGACGGGTGCGCCATCTTACAGTCTCCGGCCTAGCGGTGCCCCGACGCGCCCGAATGCCTGCTGCGGCGGTGCCGTAGCGTCTTCGAGTGGCTGCTCGGCTTGGCAGGAGGCAAACGCTAGGCTCAGGAGCAAGGCCGGCGCAGCCAGACGCATGGCTGCGCCCGTCATATAGATCGCACTCCAGCCGATTAATGCCGCCGTCAATGCCTGCTCCCAGGCGGTGCGCGCGTTGAAGAAATTGCGGATCGCCATTGTGATCAAAAGCAGCAGCGCGACTAGGCCGAACACGCCATGCTCCGACAACAGACGCGAATACTCTGTGTGGGCCGACTCTGCCAAGCGGCTATCCACCCGCAGCAAGTCGGCCCGCCCCGGCCCGACACCAAAGACCGGATTCGCTAGCCAAAGGTTCAGATCCGCTAAGGCAATTTGATCGCGCCCGCTCAAGGTAGTGTCGCTGAAGCGCGTCCCGAAGGCTCCCGCCGTGAACGACTCGAAAGTCGGGAGCACGAAGTAATTCGCCAAAGCAAATACTAGGACGGCGACCACCAGCAATTGCAGGCGGGATCGGCGCTCGCGCAATAGAAACAACACCGCCAGCAGCACGGCAAAGCCGGCATTATAGAGACCACCGCGCGAAAAGGTGAACGCGCTCTGGCTGCCGAGCCACACCATAATGCCAAACATCACCCAGCGCAGGCGGGCGTTGAGGGATTTATCCATGAGCAAGAAAAAGGCAAACAACGCGCCCAATCCCAGGATGGCGGAGACTTGATTCGGCCCATAGCCGCCGCTGGCGGCGTTGTTCGATTCGTCGGTGAATTGCAGATTCGGCGTAGTGAGGATGGTGTAGAAGGCGACTGCGGCGATGCCTATCACCGGTCCTAACAGCGCGAGAAAGGCAGTGCGCCATTGCGCCAGATCCAGTCGTACATTGCTGAAGAACCACGCCCCAATCGCCAACAACAAAGGGCCGGACAGATTAAAGCTGATCAGGCTGCGAATATCCTCCTCGCCTTCCAGCAGGGTCAGCATGATTGAGGGAATCAGCAGCAGGGCGTAGAGCAACGGCAACAACGGCCCGCGTAGCTGATTGCGGCGCGCCAGCGCCAGGAAGAACAAGCCCACAATCGCATATTTGGCGAACTCCCACGGCACTTGCGCGTTTGCCATGCGCCATAACACCTCTGCTCCGGCGAGGTAGACAGCCACATACACCACCTGCACCAACTGGCGACCGCTGAAGGTGTAATGCAGTCCCACGCCCAGTGCGCCCAGCGCATGGATCGTCGCCAGCGCAGGCGCACGGCGCAGCAGCAGGGCCAGCGGGATATGGACCAGCAGGAACAGTAGCAACAAAAAGGTGGGGGTTTGTAGCAGCAAGCGACCGGGCCCTGCGGCGCGCCGGCTGGAGATAACGGAGTCATTGATCATTGCGCGTCCTCTTCGGCGGTGTGACCCAACAGCGTGCGATACACCTGATCCACCTGACCGATCACGGCGGCAGAACTATAGCGGACCTGCACCCGTGCCTGCAAGCACCGGCCCAGCGTGGCGCGCCGCGCCGGGTCGGCCAACAGCGTCAACAAGGCCGCCGCCAACAAATCGGGGCGCTGCGGCGGCACCAACAGGCCCGCCGCGCCGCCATCCAACACTTCCGCGCATTGGCCGACCGTTGTGGCAACCACGGGTAGGGCGGCTGCGCCATATTCAAGCAGCGTCATCGGCAAACCTTCGGAGCGCGAACTGAGTACGCCCACCGCCGCGCTGTGCAAAATCGCCGGCACATCCGTCTGTTCGCCTAAGAAGGTAACGTGTGCCGTGAGTTGATGCGCTGTAAGAAGCCGGCGCACCTCGGCAACGCAGGGACTGTTGGTATAGCGACCAACGAATAAAAGATGGGCCGTGGGGAAGTGCGGCACTACCAGAGCCATCGCACGTACCAAAGTCTCAGGATCTTTTTCGTAGCGCACATTCCCTACACAGATCAACCGGGTGGCCGGCGTGCCGGGAAGATCCACTGCCATGTGCGCGGGCGGAGACGGCGTAACAAAGTTGGGAATATACCAGACGGATTGGCTGGGGAGGTGAAGATCGCGTTGCACCCAATTCTTTAGATCCATGCTGACCGTGATCACACCATTTAGCCGTCGAGCGAGCAGGCGATAAATAAAGGGCGGATTACCTTGCGCGAGGCGACCGTAATGAATATGCCAAATAAGCCGCAGGCGCGGCACAAACAACGCCGCAACCGCCGCCAGCACCACGCTGGTGCTGTGGGCATGAATGATCTGAATCCGCTCGGCCCGGAGCATCGTCAGCAGTTGCCGCAATGCGCCGGCATCAAACCGCCCGTGGCGCGCTAATCGCAGCCGGCCCACCCCCGCCGCAATCTGGGAGGCCAGTAACCCCTCCGCGCGGGTCGTGCCTAAATAGAGGCGATAGGGATCACGCGGTAACGCATTAACCAAGTTGACGGCCACGCGCTCGGCTCCCCCCACGGCCAAGCTGTCAATCAGATGCAGCACACTGACGGAAGTCATAGGTGCGTCACGTCTTGCTCAATGAGGTGTGGATCGCGGCATACCGCTTTTTCCCGCTCGACAAGGCTGTCCAAGGTAACACCCCAATGCGTTTCTAGCAGTGTTCGGAGCGCGGACCGCAGACCTTCTAGTGAGTATTGCGCTGCCCACTGGTAGGCGGTCTGCCGCATGGATCTATACGCTTCCGGCTGTGCCGCTATCCGCTGAATGGCTGTCGCTAATTCTTGTGCCGACCCAGTTTGTAGCAGGATGCCGCGCTCGGTAAGCATCGTCGGAAGCTGCCCATGAGCTACCGCTATACACAGCAGTCCATACGCCATACCTTCGGCTACCACCTTCGGCCAACCCTCAGAATGAATGGAAGGCAATACTAAGCAGTGTGCCCATTCATACCAACGAAGTGCCTTATCAAAAGGTAGCGCACCAACAAATGTAACTGATCGATCAATAGCCAAAGCCACTGCTTGAGTATGTAAGCGTAAACTCTCTGATCCGGTGCCTACAATCACCAATTCGATCTGTAGTCCATTGACGATGCAAATTTTAACCGCTTCCAACAAACTTTCAACTCTCTTTTCCGGTACTAATCTACCGGAAAAGAGCAGTCGCAGAGGAGTTTCAATATGCTTGTGCTGGGCAATTACAGTGGCGTGCGCTACCTGTGCTGTGGTCAGCATAGACGTAAAGAAAGAGACGATCTGCCGTGGTTGCGTTTGCCAGTGCCCATAAACCGTTACAGGGCCACGCCACCAAGCCGATCTTAACACACGACGCTGTAAACGTACTGTCCAAGGTTCACCTTTGTAGCCGTTCCACTGCCCAGCGTATTTAGCGACTAAGTAGCGGGAGAAAAGAGGAGCTAGCAGTACACCTAGTAAGCCCAAGTTACCGGGGCAACGCACATGAATCGCATCGGCACGGTACATCGCCCAAGCCAAATCCCATACCAATAAAGGTAAGCACCCTATTTGGATGAGCTTCGCACATAGAGTTTCACCACCGCGCTCACGTTGCGTCCTGATAACAATATTGGTTCGTGTAAAAGCAAGCGCATCGCCGGGTGGAGGTGCGTGGCGGCAAGGGGCAGCAATTATTACACAAGGAAAGAGATCCGCCCAAATATCAACTTCACGGGCATAAGGGCCATAGGCGTAAAGTTGAGTTTCCCATTGGTAATGAACTACATGGGATACAATAAGTAAGGTCTGCAACTTAGGCAAGTGCTAGCCCTCCTGCGCGGCCAGCCAGGCCGCCCAACGCTGGGCACTGCGCCATTGCCGCCGGATGCGCGGCCCTTCCGCCGGCCAGCCATAGGGGCGCACGGCGGTCAGCCGTTTCACCGTGTAGAACAGGTGGTAGCCTGCTTGCATAGCCGGTGTGCCATGCTTCTGTTGCGCGTAGAACACAGTGGGCGAGGGGCGCGGCGGCAGCGGGTCGGCGTGCCAGGGATGGGGGAAGCTGTAGCGGAAGCCGCCGACCGGCGCTTTGAGGTGCAACGTCGGTTCGCCCGGCGCATAAAGCACCGTTGCGCCGGCTAGACGCAGGCGTATGCCAAATTCGGTGTCTTCCCCATAGCCCCCTTCGAGCCGCAGATCAAAGTTGCCCCCCGCCGCAACCGCCTGCCGTGCGATCAGAGCCGCGCAGGTGCCGAAGCCGACCCAAAGACGCGGAAAAGCAGACTCAGCGACAGTTGCCGGATCTTGACCGGGCAGGTAGACCGCACCATTTACGCCCGCAACGTTGTAGGTCGTCGCCACGGCTAGAAGGTAGGCCAGAAAAGCGGGGAGCAGCCGCACATCATCGTCCAGTAGCAGCACCCACGGCGCGTTTCCGGCGGCCAAGCCGCGATTGCGCGCCCGACACGCGCCGGCCCAGCGCACGCGCTCATGGTGGATAGCAAAGGGCCAGGCCGCCGCCACCAGATCCGTCAGCGCACTGCCCACCCCAACGGGATCTTGCTCAATAATCCATACTTGCTGCGGCAGCACGGTTTGGGCGGCCAGGTCGCCCAATAGAGTAGCCAAGTGCTGGGGGCGGCCCAGCGTCGGCACGATCACAGCGACGGCTGCGCCTGGAGGGGGGGCGACCAAAGGAGGGGCCAGCGCGACTAGGGCCGGCCTGTCGAGCGGCGGCGGGGCAACCATGCGCCAAGCGGCGATGATGGCGCGCAAGGGCACGCGCCGACTTGCCAGAGGCCAGAACAGCAGCCATTTGCGCCCATAGAGGCGGCCGATCAACTGCCCGGTTTGGCCGGTCGTGAGCGGCTGGGACAGATCGCGCAGCACGGTGGCGGGAATGGGCGTAGCCAGCAAGCCCGGTTCCGCGAGGGGGCACAAGCCCGCCGCCAAGCCCCGGTAGCCGCAATCAAACAACGCGCTCACCCACGAGGACCAGCGCCGGTCAAAGCCGACCGCACGTAACGCCGCCGGCGTAGCGATACCGGCCAGTGGCGAAATCAGCCAAGTGGCAAAGCGGTGGTCAGTTGGTCCCGCCAGCAAAAACGGCGAATGGAAGTCTACGTAGCCCAGCGCGGCGGCCATGCGGTCACAGCCCTGTACACAGCCCAAATGCAACACTTCGAGGGGATGGGCTAATAGGGCGGGCCAGCCATGCGGCGGGCTGAGGAAAGGGGCGAGCCGGGTATCGTACCAAGCGATAAGGGCATCGGGATGCGCGGCAATCTGATGCGCGAACTCACGCACCGCCCGGCGATAACGTGGCGCGTGCGTAGTCACCCGACCGGTAGCATGGTAGGTCACATCCAGCACCTGTTCGCCGTTCAGACGCAGGAGAATCAGCGGCGTGGTGGGTGCGTGATCCATCAAGGCCCCCTTTCCAGCACCGGCGGCTCCGGCATGGGGCCATGCGCGGCAGTCTGCCAAGCGAAACGGTGACGGGCGTATTCTAGCACGGTCAGACTGTCGCTGATGATCCGTTCGGCGGCAAAACGCGCTTGTACCTGTCGCCGCTGGGCATCCAGTTGAAACGGGCCGGCGGCCAACACCCCTTCTAAGCGGCGTAACCCCGCCACCACCGCTGCGCTATCGGTCGGGTCGGCTACCACGCCGCCTGCTGCGGCGATCACCCGACCGGTTGTGGTCGCGGGCGGAGCCAGCGCCAGAATCGGTTTGTCGGAGCAAACCGCCTGGACCACTTTGGACGGCAAGAGCGGCTGATGCACCGCTGCATTGAGGACCAGCAATGCGCTAGCGTGACTTAATAAGCCGGCAACGGTCGTCGGGGCTAAGTCGGCGTACAGCACAGCATCGGGTAGCTCACTAGCGATCCAGGCCCGTACACTGGCGCTAAGCTGTTTAAGTACGAACGCGAAGCGTAACAGGCCACCAGCCTGAGCATAAGCAGCGAGACCGGCTTTCACACTGGGCGTGAAAAGGCGTCTATAAAAAGTCCCGGCATAGACTAACCAGCGGCCCGGCGGCAGATCCGCAGGCGCGGTCGCCGGCGCATCCGGCAGCAAGTGCGGGATGATGAAGCAGCGCGTCGGATCGAGGCCCGCCGCCGCGATCATCAGGTCCGCCACGCCTTGCGCGGGAAAGGTCCACGCCTGGGCGTGCGCGGCGAGAAAGGCATTTTGCCGGTGCTGGATTTCGTCAAGCAGCGGGGTTTCCGAGCTATGGCGCACCCCGCCCAGCAAACAAAAGGGCATCGGGTCATTGTAGTTCACCACGAGGGGGAACGGGTGCCCGGTGAAAGCCCGCACGGCGGCGGCCAGCGACTGCGGCGGCGTACCGCACGCCCAGACCACCGCATCCTGCCAGTCGCCGGCCGGCAAGCGCAGGATCGTCGCTGCCGCTCGCCGACTCCAGGCTGCCTCCGCTAACGGGGCCAAGCGGCAGTACACGCGCGCCCGGTCTACCAAGCGAGCTAGCGCGCCCAACGGGTGGCGCTTGGGGTGGACCGGCCAGCCGGCCAAGCGCATGACCGCTCCGTGCTCCGGCGGTCCACCGTCAGCGTAGGTGGTCACGCCACAATCCGCCGCCGGGTTCACTGCCCGCACCGGCTGATAGCCTGCCGCCGACGTAAGCAGCGCCACCCGGCGGCGCATTCGCAGCGCATTCACCAGCGCCGCGTTGACGATGCCCTCGGCGGAATTGGGCAAGGGATAGACAGCATACGCGGGGATAATCACCGCCGGATCACCGTGAGCCATCAGGCCACCTCCACAAGCTGGGGCGGCGCAGGCGGACGGCTGCCCATGGGCCGTGGTTTGCGGGCGGCCAAACCGATCATACCCCAAAGGCGGCCCAGCGTCTCCGCCACGGCCTGGCGGCGCTGCGGCCCGCGCACGGCATCACCCAGGCGGCAGCCGGTAAGCAGTAGCGAAATGGCCCACCAGCGCAGCCCGTCGGCAACGGCGGGACGCGGCCAACGTTGCCGCCAAACATACCAGCCGTTGCGGACCACCATCACCCCATAGCGAAACGCTTGCGGGCGACCGCCGGCGGCATGATAGTGGGCCAGCCGCGCCCGTGTGCAGAAATACAACGGTTGGTGCCGCGAGACCCGCACGCTGAAGTCAAGGTCTTCATAGAGGCCGTAGCCCGCGAAGTAGTGAGAAAAAGCGTGCTGCGTGAACACCGTCCGCCGCCAGGCCGCTGCGCATCCCATCAAAAACTCGACCCGGTAGGTCGCGCCGTCGGGCGGCAAGAAGCCCAGCGACCGGCCATGCCCATGCCGGGGCAGCCAGCCGGGCGGGCTGCCGCCGGCCAAGCCGACCAACCGCCGCACGCGCCAACGGTAATCTTCGCGCCGCTCCCAGCCGTTGTAGCGAAACGTGCCCAGTGTAGCCGCGACCGCCGACGTGCCGGCGCGCCAAGCCACTTCGTTGGTGATGAGACCGCCCACGCCTGCGGCATCCGGGTGGGCCGCGAAACAGGCCAGCAGTTTGGCAAAATAAGTCGGTTCCGGCACCGTGTCGTCGTCCAAAAAAGCGATGATGCTGCCCGGCGCGTGGGCGATGCCGTAGTTGCGCTGGCGGGTGAGGCCGCGCTGGGCCGCTGGAGCCAGGAGATAGCGTAGGCCACCCGCCGCCGGCCAGGTCTGGGCAGCGGCACGCACCACAACGGCCGTGGCTGCGTCAGGCGAGGCATCTACCACCAGGATCGTCTCCGGCAGACGGGTTTGCGTTCGCAGCGCCGCCAACAGCGTCGCCACCGCCTGGGGGCGGCAGTAGGTGCAGATGATCAGCGACAGGGTTTCGCGGCTCATCGTCTCCCCACCCGCAGGATCAACCGTTGCCGACGCAGCACCCAATCGCATACTCACGCCCCTTCTAGCAATTGCCGATACCAAGCGAGGGTAGACTGCGCCACCACCGGTGCGGCGAACTGGACTTGCACCCGTGCGTGCCCCGCTGCGCCCAAGCGCGCCCGCGCCGTCCCATCAGCCAGCAAGCCGGCTACCGCCGTAGCGAAAGCGGCCGTATCGCCGGCGGGCACCAAGTAGCCGGTCTCCGGCGCGCTGATGATCTCGCCGGCCCAGCCGATGTCGTAGGCCACCAGGGGTTTGGCGCAAGCCATTGCTTCCAGCCAAGCCAAGGGCAATGCTTCAGCATAAGAGGGAAAGATACAAACCGCAGCACGAGCAATGGCAGCTTGCATTTGGGCATAGGGCTGCGGACCCTTATATTCTACTCGATCTGCCGCCGCATTGGAAAGCCCGGCCCGCAGCAACGCCCAGGTTGAAGCCGCGCCGCTTTGCGGGTCGGCGGCATCGCGCCCGATCAGCACCAAGCGGGCGCTGGGGTGGGCCGCCAGCACCCCGGCCAGGATGGCCGGCAAATCCAGCACCCCCTTCTTTCGCACCAACGTGCCAAAGTAGAGGATGGTGTCCGGTTCTTCCGCACCCGGCGCGGCGGGCACAAAGCGGGTAGGATCAATGCCGTTGGGAATGCAGCCCACCGGTTGCCGCAGGTCGAACAGGCGCTGGGTGCGCGCGGCGGTGAAGCGGCTGACGGCGACCACCCCGGTTGCCCCGCGCAAGGCGCGGCCCTCAGCCCAGCGCAACGAGGGCCGCAGGGGGGTGCCCAGCAGGTCGGCGAAATAGGTGGCGCTGCCGTGGCAACGGATCGCCAGGGGACAGGTCAAGCGCATCCCCGCCGACGGACCGCACCAATCGGGCGCTTCCACGATGTCCACGCCCTCGGCGCGCACCAAGCGGTTGAGTTCGGTTTGGAGCCGTCGCCGGTTGAGCAGCCAGCCCAACTTCGGCACGCCGGTCACGCCCAGGAAGCGCACCGTCACGCCCTGGTCGTCGAACTCGGCGGCCCGCCCCCAGCCCAGCACTGTTACGCGCTGGCCGGCGGCGACCAGGGCGCGGGCCAGCGTCTGCACGCTGGTGCCGATGCCGCCACTGGGCAGGGGCGGATACTCGTTGCTCAGGAAGGCGATGTGCATCAGCCGTTCCCCAGCACCTGATCTAAACGATCAACGCCCGCAATCACCCGCAGCGCGGTCAGACAGCGTGCGCCGGCCCGATCCAGGGGCGCTTGCACATGATGATCCAACCACGCCTGCCGGGCGGTGGCCTTGGCGGCGGGCTGGGCTAACACCTGTTGCACCAGCCCGCCCAAGTCCGCCGCCGACTCGGCCCAATACACCGGCTGCAAGGCGTGGACGGAGCGAAAGTGCGGCAGCGCGTAGATATTGGTGATCGTCCAATCGCTATCGGCCGGTAAATCCACCGGATTATAGCGCAGATAGATCGCCGGTTTACCCTTAACGGCAAAATCCATCGCCATGGTCGATCCGATATTCACCACTAGATCACAGTGAGCTACTAGGTTCGCCAACAGCGCCACATCGGCCGGCGTGGGCACGGCGGCGGTCCAATCCTCCCCGACCGCTGGGCGCGTCCACAGTGGATCAGAAACGGTGATTTCAGGGTAGCGGGCCAACACCGCAGCATAACGCTCTCCACCATCGGCAGGACTGCGACGGAACACGATTTGCGGGCGCTGGGCCACCGACAAGGCGCGCACGGCGGCGGCGAGATCGGCCAGATAGGCCGGGTCATAAGGCGAACTTGCCATATCATCGCCGGAGAAGCAGATCACCGACCGCTCGGCGCTGAGGCCCAGACGTGCCAGAAACGCGGCGCGCGGTTGGAGCAGAGCGGCATTCCAGTAATGCTCAAACTGGGGCGTGCCCACGACATGCACCCGCGCTGCCGCCACGTCGGGATAATAGGCTGTCATCTCAGCCGCCATGTGGCGGCTCCACACTAAGTAGTGATCGGCGGGCACCGCCATGCGCCCTTTCGGCAGGTTGTCCCACGAATAGATGAAGGTCGCCGTGGGGATGCCGGCGCGGCGGGCCGCCAACAGCGCCGGGACGGCGCGGCCGGCCCGCTGGTGGGTGCAAAATACCACGTCGGGCCGGACCGTTCGCAGCACAGTCGCATAGGCCGTCTGATCGCCCCACCCCGCCGCCGCCCAATGCAAGCGGTCCAGCCAATGCAAGCGGCGCGGGCCGGCCGCTACCCGGCCCAGCAAGCGGGCGGCGGTTCCCAGCACGCGCACGGTTAGGCGACCACGAGGCCGCAACTGGCGCAGCACCAGATCCAGCCCGGATTCGCGCTGCCAGTAGAGCTGGCCGTAGACCTTCGCTTGGCGCAACACCCGCGCCACGATGCCTTCGCGGGCGGGCGGCAACGGCAGCCAGCGCACACGGTCGCCCCAGCGCGCCTGGAACGGAGCTAGGCTCGCCGGCGGCAGCGCGTGCCATACACTGACGCTGCCGGCCGTCAGCACCGCGTCAACAAAATCGGTGCAGAGAAAGTTGCGGATGCCGGTGCCGTCGGGTATCACCAGGAGCAGGTTCATGAGCGGTGCCCCTCTCGACCGGCTATAGCCGCCGCAAAGGCCGCTTCGTAGCCCGGTCCCACACAATCGGGCGACACCCGCGCCACCAGATCGGGCGGCGGCTCTAGCGCAGCTAACGTGCCGTTTTGCCAGCGCGTATAGAGATCGACCAGCGCGGCCAAGATCGCGTCGGGATCTGTGGGGTCCACGCGCAAGCCACCGCCCGCGCGCAGGTAGTCGGCCACCGTGCCGACCGGCGGCGAGAGGGCCAAGATGGGCCGCCGGGCCGACAGATAATCGGCCAGTTTGGACGGCATGAACACCCCTTCGGTCATCGCGGATTCGATCAGCAACAGGACATCGGCGGTGCTGTTGAGGGCCGCGGCGGTCGCAAAATCGGTGGCCGGTGCGGTGCTGACCATCGCGCCGAGGTCGTACTGAGCGCGGATGGCATCCACCAGCGCCGGGTTGCGCCCGACGAACTCCACCCGCACCTGATCCGCCACCGCCGGGATACGCGCGCGCAAGCGGACCAACGCCGCAAACAGCGCCGCCGGGTTGCGCTGGGTCAGCAAATAGCCGGTAAACACGATCCGCAGTGTGTCGCCCTGATGATAGGCGGGGACGGCTTGCCAGAAATTGCCCAGGTGCGGCACGGCATAGGCTTTGGCGCGGTGCGCGGCCCGCCGGCCGGTCAGCAAGAAACGCAGCAGCCGCTCGCCGGGAAAGGTGAGACTGTCGGCCCGCCGCAGAATGGTATCGAGGATGAGCGCTTGTCGCCGCTCCATCACGCCGGTGCGAGTGGGCCGGTGTTGATAACCGGGCGGATACAGCGAACCGGGCCAGGGGTCGCTGAAATGGGCGCACCAGGGCAGGGTCGGCCGGGCGCGCGCCACCGCTAAAGCCGCGTAGTGGCTCAGGAAATGGTTGAGCCGCGAATAGAGCAAGTCGAAGGGCACCGCGCTGTGGTCCAGCAGGTGCAGGCTGTGCGCGGCGGCGGCTTGCGCCCAGGCGTATTCGGCGGGCGCGCAGCCCAGCGCGATGTGGGTGGTCGCTTCCAAGGCATCCCACAGGCGGCGGCTGCGGCGGCTACGCTGCTGGCCGGCGTGGGTGAACCCGTGCCAAGCCCGTGCAACCAACGGCACGCGCTCCGGCTGTGGGGCGACACGATGCAACGGGATACCCGCCAGCAACCCATCCGAGAGGACGAGCCGCGTGCCGCTAAGATCATTGGCTGTGGAGGTGACGATTTCGACGCTGTGCCCCCGGTCAGCCAGCGTGCGTGCGGCTTTGGCGACACACAGCCCCTCGGCGGTGGCGTTGGGATAGATATGGTAAGAGAGCAGCAAGATCCGCATCAGCCGGCCTCCGCCAAGCACGCTAAGATGCGCGCCGCCGTATGCCCGTCGCCGTAGGGATTGGCAACCGCCGCCATCGCGTTATAGGCCACCGGGTCGGTCAGCAAGCGGGTGGCGGCGGCAACAATGCACGCTGGGTCCGTACCCACCAGCAGCGCGTTGCCCGCCGCCACCCCTTCCGGGCGCT
>JALYUO010000603.1 GCA_030853735.1 Chloroflexota bacterium | reverse complement strand
CCAGGAGGCCGCTCCCACAGTCCGCTCCCACAGTCCGCTCCCACAGTCCGCTCCCACAGTCCGCTCCCACAGTCCCCGCGGGTTGCCCGCAGCACGCCCACCGCGCTGCAACGCGAGAACGCATAAGCCCTATATGACGCGGGCGCGCAAGCCGACCTTACCCCACCCCTCGCCTTTTAGGAGCGGGGGTGGGGGTAAGGTCGGGTGGTGGGAGCAGCGCCGCGCAGACTCCCCCTCGCCCTTTAGGAGCGGAGGGGGGATGCGGTCGGCTTGCGCGATTAACCGGCGGGCTTGGGCCGGGCAGCGTACCGGCGCAGCAGGCGGCCCAGGCCCAACAGCCCCACGCTGCCGAACACGAGCAGGCCAGCGAGCGGGGCCAGCGGCAGTGGTGCGCCCGTTTGCGGCATCGCCACGGGTACACCCGGCGGGGCAGGCACGACCGGCGGCGCGGCAATCGTGGCGGAGGGTAGGGGCAGCACCGACAATAGCGGCCTTTTGGCATTCGACCAACGTGGTGCCGGTGCCGCAAAAGGGGTCTAATACGCATTGCCCCGCCGCGACCGCAAAGCGGCTAAGATAGGCGCGCACTAAGTGGGGCGGGAAGGCCAGCACAAACCCGTACCAGTCGTGAACGCCATGATCGTGGGCTAGGAGGCTATTCTCCTGAACGGCGGGGTTACGCGGAACAACTAGGGTCATTGGTCGCCTCTAGCCTTTGCCCAGATCCTCGTAGGTGCGGAATGCCTCGACGGCGCGGTTGATCTCGTTGGTCGCGGTGTAGGCTTGGCCGAGATTGTAGAAGGCTACGCCGTAGTCGGGTTTGAGGGCCACGGCGCGGCGGAACGCCTGGATTGCTTCGGCCACCCGCCCGGCGCTTTTGTAGGCCAGGCCGAGGTTGTTGAAGGCTTCGGCATCGTCGGGCCGCAGGCGCACCACGGCGATAAACTCGCGCACCGCGCCGGCATAGTTGTGTTGGGCATTATAGGCCACGCCGAGGTTATAGTGCGCTTCGGCCAATTGCGGCTGCGCGTCTACCAGGCGCTGGAACACGCCAATCGAAGCGTCGAGTTGGCCCGCCGTGGCGTAGGCGGTGCCCAGACGATAGAGGGCGCGCTCGTGGTTGGGCTCCAGGCGCAGCGCGTCGCGGAAGGCAGCCACGGCCTGCTCGCGCTTGTCTTGCGCCTGATAGATCAAGCCCAGATTGTAGTGGGCTTCGGTAAAATCGGGATGGAGGCGGATGGCCGTTGCTAACTCTTCGTCGGCGCGCAGCAGATTGCCGAGGTCTTTGTGGGCCACGCCCAAGACGTAGTGTGCTTGCGGATCATCGGGAGTGAGCGCAGTCATCGTCTCGAACTCATCCAGCGCATCGCGCAGGCGACCTTTGGCGACGTAGGCCACGCCGAGGTTGTAGTGGGCGGGGGCCATGTCGGGCGCGTATTGCACGGCCACGCGGAAGGCGTTGATCGCCTCGTCCAAGCGCCGCGCATTCACATAAATACTGCCCAACGCATAATACGCCTGGGCATCGTGCGGATCGTGCGCGATCTGCGTCTGGAGGATGCGGACCGCTGCGGCGGGATTGTTCTGGCGGCGATAGATGGCGGCCAGTTCGTGCGCGGCTTCGGCGGGCGGGGCGGCCCCGGCCAGCGCCTGTTGCAGATGGCTGATGGCTCCGGCATCGTTCAGGCGGGCCAGGGCCAGCCCCAAGCGGTAATGCGCCTCGGTGTCGTCTGGTTCCAGGCGCAGCGCCTGCTGGAACTTTTCGGCGGCCTCGGCATAGTCGCCTTCGCCGTATTGCACCAGGCCCAGGTTGATGAACGTCTCGGCGTTGGCCGGTTTGAGCGCGGTGGCCTCTTTGAACTGGGCCACGGCCTGATCCAGGCGACCCTGGCTTTTGTAGAGCACCCCCAGCGCGTAGTGCGCTTCGGGAAAGTCGGGTCGCAGGCGCAGCGCCTCTTTGTATTCATCGGCGGCGGCATCCACTTGGCCGTCGGCGTTGAGCATCAGGGCGTAGTTGTAGCGCGCATCGGGGTTGCCGGGGCGCAGTTCGATGGCCCGCAGCAATTGGGCGCGCGATTTATCCAGCCACGCGGCCCGCCCTTCAAGAGCCGCCGCCCCGGCCTGCTGGTTGTAGAGCGCGGCCAAGTCGGTATGCACTTCGACATAGCCGGGCCGCAGCCGCAACGCAGCGAGCAGTTCGCCTTCGGCCTCGTCCAAGCGGCCCGCGCCACGCTGGACCAGCCCCAGCGCGCGGTGGGCTTCGGCGTTGGCCGGGTCGCGCGCCAGCAGATCGTTGAAGATGGCGGCGGCGGGGTCAAGTTCGCCCTGACTGAGCAGCACCACGCCCAAGTTGTAGCGACCGCGCTCTAGGCGCGGGTTCAGCGCCAGCGCCTCGTTGATGCGCTCATAGGCGCGGTCGAGCCGGCCCAGCGCGTGGTAGACCAGGCCGAGGTTGTGCTGGGCTTCGGCCAAGCGCGGCGCGGCGGCCACGGCTTGCTCGTAGGCATGGGCGGCGGCGGGCAATTCGTGCAGCAGGAACAGCGCGTTGCCCCGATAGAACTGTGCCACGGCTTCGGCGCTGCGCGGAGTTTCGGGCGGCGTGTCGTGGGCGATCACGGCGGTTATCAGGGCCAGGTTCCACTCGTTGAGCGCCTGCCGGTAGAGCCGCGCCGCGTAGTAGGCCAGCCCGGTCAGTATGCTGAGGACCAGTTCGGGGGCGGTGGGCGTGAGCGGCCCTAGTGGGAAGGCCGTCAGCCCGGCCAGCCGTACTTCGGCGTTATCGGCCTGGGCGCGGCTTTCCAGGTCGGTCAGCAGTTCGATATAGGCCCACAGGGCGGGTTCACCGCCACCGCGCACCACGCCCCACAGCGCCGCGTCGGCCTTGACCGCTGCCGCCAGGGCGCGCGCCGTCGCCGCGTCGGGCGCAAACTCGACCACGGTTGCCACCAGGCCGCTGACCCCGGTCTCAGTCCAGCGCGTGTTCAGGATGCTGTTGAACCATTCGGTGGCGGCAGGAGCGCGCACCGGCAACGGGCG
>JALYUO010000013.1 GCA_030853735.1 Chloroflexota bacterium | reverse complement strand
GGGGTGCTCACTCCTCAGTCCAATAATTTAGAAATGGGGTAAATAGCTAGACATAGTGCAGCAAAGGAGGACAGACCAATGCAGTTAGGGGAAGTACGGTTGTTGGTGAATGATTTCGACGGCTGTTTTCGCTTCTATCGGGATGTGCTGGGGTTGACCCTCACCTGGGGCGCGGAGGGCGAGGTGTACAGCAGTTTCACGGTTGGCGAGGGCGGCCCCACCGTGGCCCTGTTCGCCCGTGCGCTAATGGCCGCTGTGGTAGATACCGCCGGCCTCGCAGACCCGGCAACGACGCAGGATCGCGTGCTGCTCGCCTTTGATGTGGGCGATCTTGCGGCGACGGTGACCATGCTGGAAGGCAAAGGGGTCACGTTTCTCACTGCGCCGGCCGACCGGCCCGACTGGGGCATCCGCACGGTGCATCTGCGCGATCCTGACGGCACGCTGATTGAGTTATTTAGCCGGCTACCAATGCCGGAGTAAGCCACAGAGGAGGAGTCATGAGTACCATTAAAGCCAGCAGCCTGAAAGGGCGGGCGGTCGTGAGCGTGGACGACGCAGAGAAATTGGGCAGTATCGCGGATGTGTTTTTTGACCTTGCCAGTGGGCAAGTCGTGGCGTTTCATATCAGTCCCGGCTTGATCGGCGGCCTGAAGACGCTGTTGGCTCCCAACATCAGCAACATCGGCGCTGACGCGATCACGATCAAGGACAAAGTCGCGCTGCAAAATCAGGCCGGACCGAACTACCAGACCGCCATCGGCCTCAGCCAGTTGCAGGGCATGAAAGTAGTCAGCGATCAGGGCACCCTGTTGGGCACGCTAGGCGATGTGCTGATGGACCCGCTGACGCTGCGGATCGACTGCTACGAGATGAGCGGCTCGGTGTGGGAACACATCCGCAACAAAGAGCGCACCTTCGCACAAGTGCCCGGTCTGCGCTTCGGCAAAGACCTGATCATCGTGCCCGACGCGGTGGCCGCCGAACTGGAAGGCCGCCCCGCCCCACCGCCGCCCCCCGACCCAGCAATGTGATTGCACCACAAAGACACAAAGAACACGAAGATTTTTGCGGTGGGGCTATCGTTTTGAGACCTTTTAGGTAAGTGGAACTATAGTGTTGTTCTATAATCCAAAGCCCCATAAAATCTTTGTGTTCTTTGTGTCTTTGTGGTGGAAATCAATGGAACAGTTGGCGGCCTAGCAAGCCCAGCAGCACGTCATAGGGCGGCGCGTTGGCCGGGTGCAACTCGAAGCGGGCGCGCTCAAAGTATTGCACTAGGTAGGGCTGCCCGTCAGTGGCGCTTGGCTCGGTCAGTGGCTCGCTGATCGGGTAGCCGTAGAGGGCCAAGCCGCCGGTGGTTTGCCAGTATTGCAGGAAGCGCCCGCTCAGGCTGTGGCCGGTTTCGGGCACGAAGCGGCGGTCGGCGCTGCCGGCGAAGGCAGCGACTGGCGGGAATACGTGGCCCGCCGTTGCCTGCCGGCCCATCAGTCCCAGCAAGACGTTGAACGGCGCGGCGTTAGCCGGGTGCCACTCGAAGCGCGTGCGCTCGAACCACTGCACGATGTAGGGCTGGCCGTCGGTCGGGCTGACCTCTTGCCGTTCGCCGGTGATCGGGTAGCCGAACGCCGCCAGCCCACCGTGGCCCTGCCAGAAGTCGTGAAAGCGGCTGCTGACGCGGAAGCCGGTGGGCGAGGCGGCATCGGTCGCCGGGTCCAGGCCGGCGGCAACCGCCTCTTCGACCACAAAGATCGGGCTGGGCGTAAGCGTCAACGGCACCTGCCCACTCGCCGCCGCCACCGTCACCGTCGTGCCGTCCAGTTGCACGATCCGCACGGTGGGGCTGCCGACGCGCAAGCTGACCGCCGCAGTGGGCACCCCGTCGGAGGTCCAGAGGACATGGACGGTGCCGCCGGGCGTGGTGAACCGCACATGATAACGGTCGAACTGCGGCTGCCACTGATTGGGAACGGCGTGCTGCAACTCGCCCAAGCCGGCATATTGGCCGCTCCCTAGCAGGCTGGTCATCGTTTTGTAGGCATAAAACGCCGGGCGCGGGCTGAGATCGTTCCGCAGCACAGCCATGTTGCCCCATACATCGTTCGCGCCACCGTTGAACTTGTCTTTCATCTGGAAATAATCGAAATGGGCCGCGCCGTTGGACAGGGCCAGCATATAGCGACGCACCAGCCGCGCGGCCTGCGCCGGCTCACTCGCACCCTGGCCGTCGCAGCCCTGGCACACGCTCTGCCCGTCCTCCGTAATCCAGATGGGCATCGTAGGCCGCCCGTGACGGGTGAGCCAAGCGCGCGTCTGCGCCAGCCGCCAGGGCAGGTTTTGCACCACCGTCACCGGCGAGGTGTCTTCGGGCTGGCGGTCGTTCATGAAGGTATGGATGCCCATCAGATCAAAGGGCAACTGGCCGCCGTTTGCCGCCGCCACACCGTCCATAAAGGCCAGCCCCTCGTTGGCCGCATCATGCACATAGACCGAGCCGAGCAGCACCAGCGCGTTAGGGTCGGCGCGCTTGGCCCCGGCATAGCCCTCGCGCAACAGTGCAGCATAGGCGGCGGGGTCGGCGTGCGGCAGCCAGGTGTCGTCTTTGTCCGGCTCATTCCACAGCTCCCACACGGCCACGCGGTCATGCCAGCGCCGCACCGCCGCCTCGACAAACGCGCCGTAGGTGTGCGGGTCGGTGGGCGGATACCAGTACCAGCCGGCGCGGCGCTCGTCCACGCCCGAAGCCCAACTGGGCGTGGTCAGCAGCACGCCGACGGTCTGGATGCCTGCGTCTTTCAGCTGTTGCAGGCGTTGATCATACACGCCCCAGGTGTCGCCTTTGGGACTGCCCTGAATATTGGCCCAACTCAACTCTTCGCGGCTCCAGCGCACGCCGGCTTCGCGGGCGCGATCCAGGATCACGCCCCGCTCCGCATCAGGCCTTTCCAGCCCGGTCAGATACAGGTTCATGCCGAATGGCGAGAGCGGTTCGGCGGCCTGGGCCGGCGCGGGGTGGGCGGGCACGGGGCCAAGCACGCCCAGCGCCACTATGACTAGCGTAGCGAGACGTAAGCACAGCGATAGGCGCATAGCGGCATCCTTCTGGCGTGGACGAGCGTTTCAGGCCACCGAGGGGCGGTAGCAGACACAGGAGAGTATAGCGATCCCTGCAAACAGATGTCAAGCGCCGCACCTGACCGTCCAGGGCAATTGCAGCTAAATAAGCGCGGACGCGGGAGCCGGGGCGACTGGAACTCGCCGCTACCGCTACGCAGCCCGCCTACGCGG
>JALYUO010000006.1 GCA_030853735.1 Chloroflexota bacterium | reverse complement strand
GTTAGGGCCAGCGAGAGGAGGATCGCGGTGCGGCAAGCTAATCGCGGCCAGGAGGCCGCTCCCCCAGATCAGCATCGCTCCCATGCGGCCCGGTGACACACGAACGCATAAACCCTCGGTACAATCGTCAAAATCTCCGTGTCGCCGTGCCGCCGTGGTGTCGTCTGTTACACGCGCAACCGAACGCGGGCCGGTTCGTTATGAAGAGGTAAGCCCAAAGGATCGCAATGGGCGACCCCCATGAGAGCAAGAGTGAGACACAGTATCTAAGAGGAGATATACAATGAACAAACGTCTTTGGGGCACAGGTATGGGCGCGGTAGCGGCGGTTGCTGGGCTGGTGACGTTGCTGCCGGGCGCGGGGGCGCTGGCGCAGGTGGGCAACCCGCCGCAGGCGTTCGCCGACCCGGCCTTCCAGCGCGTCTGGACGCGCACCGACCAGTTGGTGAAGCAGGGCCAGGTGAGTCGCTCCTGGTATTGGGGGCCGACCCCACGCGCCTCGGTGCGCGAACCGCTGGCCGAGTCGCCGGGCGGCACGCGCCTGGTGCAATACTTCGACAAGAGCCGCATGGAGATCAACGATCCTAGCGGCGACCAAAACAGCACCTTCTACGTCACCAACGGCCTGCTGACGGTCGAACTGGTGTCGGGCAATATGCAGATCGGCAGCAACACCTATAGCACCCGCTACCCGGCCTGCATCGCCATCGCCGGCGACTCGGACGACGGCAACGCGCCGACCTACGCCAGCTTCCGCAGCGTCGCCACGGTCGCGCCGGGTCTGGGCCGCACCGAAGAGAACAAGCTGGGCCAATTCGCCACCGGCACGATCAACCGCGCTGGGCAAGTGGGCACCGACACCAGCAAAGCCGCCATTCCCGGCACCGATTACGCCTATTATGTTGATCCTACCCACCACAACATCCCCGCCGTGTTCTGGAACTTCCTGAATAAGGATGACCTCGTGATCGAAAACGGCCAGACGGTGCAACGGCGGCTGAATCAGCCCTGGTTCTACGCCAGCGGCTACCCGGTCAGCGATGCCTACTGGACGCGGGTCAAAGTGGCCGGCGTGTTCCAGGACGTGCTGGTGCAGGCGTTCGAGCGCCGCGTCCTCACCTACAACCCGGCCAACCCGACCGCCTTCCAGGTGGAAATGGGCAACATCGGCCTGCATTATTATGATTGGCGCTACAACAACGCGGGCCAGTGCCCCGCCGGCACGCCCAGCCCCGGCACACCTACCGTGACCGCCACCGCCGTGGCCGGCACCGCGACAATGACCCCCGTTCCGGCGACCGCGACCGTGACCGTCACGCCCGCCACCAGCCCGACTGTGGTGCCGCTGACCGGCAAGATCGCCTGGGTCAGCACGCGCACCGGCAAAAAGGACATCTGGGTGATGAACCCGGACGGCACCACGCCGCAAAACCTGACCGCCGGCTCGGTCGGCGATAACTCCGACCCGCAGTTCTCGCCCGACGGCAGCAGAATCGCGTTCGTCTCGGTGCGCGACGGCAATCAGGAAATCTATACGATGAGCGCCAACGGCAGCAGCGTGAAGCGACTGACCAGCGACCCGGCGCACGACACGCACCCCACCTGGAGCCCCGACGGTAGTCGCATCGCCTTCGCCAGCGACCGCATCAGCGGCTTCAACGACATCTGGGTGATGAACAGCGACGGCACCAACCCGGTCAACATCACCCAAGCGCCCGGCAACGACCGCGACCCGGCCTGGGGCACCAGCCGCATCGCCTTTGTCAGCAACCGCAGCGGCGACGATGAAATCTACACCATGAACACCGACGGCACCGGCCTGATCCGGCTGACCAACAGCCTGGGCAGCGACTGGTCGCCCGCCTGGTCGCCCAACTACAGCCGCCTGCTGTTCGTCAGCAGCCGCACGAACGGCAACCTAGACCTGTGGGTGATGAAAGCCGACGGCACCGCCCAGACGCGCGTGACCACGCTGCTGTCCGACGAATACGACCCGGCCTGGTCGCCCGACGGCCAGTACATCGTCTACACCTCGAACCGCGACGGCAACTTCGAGATCTACACGC
>JALYUO010000935.1 GCA_030853735.1 Chloroflexota bacterium | reverse complement strand
GGCTGACGGCGGCGGGCTTTGCCGCCAAGCTGGGGGCGCGCACGGCGTTGGTGGAGCGGGCACGGGTCGGCGGCGATTGCACCTGGACCGGCTGCGTGCCGAGCAAGGCGCTGATCCGCGTGGCCCGCGCCGCGCACGAGGCGCGCACCGCCGCGACCTTCGGCATCCAGACCGGTCCGCCGGTGGTGGACATGGGGGCGGTGCGCGCCTACGTGCAAGGCGTGGTGGCGCACATTGCCGCGCAGGAAACGCCCGCCGTGTTGCGCGCCGCGGGGCTGACGGTGATCGAGGGGGAGGCGCGCTTTCTGGATGCCACGACGATCCAGGTCGGGGCGCAGCGGCTGACCGGCAAAAACTTCATCCTCTGCACTGGGGCGCGGCCCACCGTGCCGCCGATGCAGGGGCTGGCCGACGTGCCCTATTTCACCTACGAGACCCTGTTTGACAACGACCGCTTGCCGGATCATTTGCTGGTCGTCGGCGGCGGGCCGTTGGGCCTGGAGATGGCCCAAGCGTATCGGCGGCTGGGGGCCCAGGTGACGGTGGTCAGCCCACACATTTTGCCCAAAGCTGAACCGGCGGCGCAAGCGGTGCTGCGGGCGGTGTTGACCGGCGAGGGCATGGCCTTTGTCGCGGCCCGTGCCACGGCGGTGCGCCGCGCAGGGACCGATCTGGCGCTGACGGCGGGCGACCACGAACTGCGCGGCGATATGCTGCTGGTCGCCACGGGGCGCACGCCGGTGGTGGACGGGCTGGACCTCGCCCGTGCTGGGGTGGCCTCCACGGCGCACGGGATCACGGTGGACGCGCATCTGCGGACCACGGCCAAGCATATCTACGCGGCGGGCGACTGCGTGGGCGGGCCGCAATATACGCACTTCGCCGGCTGGCAGGCGTTCCAGGCGGCGCGCAACGCCCTGTTGCCGGGCAGCAGCGCCGGCTTCAGCGACGCGGTGCCCGCCGTGACGTTCACCGATCCCGAAGTGGCCCAGGTGGGCTTGCTGGAAGCGGCGGCGCGCCAGGCCCACAGCGATAACGTGGTAGTCACACGCAGGGATTTAGACCATGTAGACCGCGCCATCTGCGAACACGACCCCGCCGGCTTCCTCCAGCTGATCCACAAACCCGACGGCACGCTGCTGGGGGCGACTATCGTGGCGGCCCGCGCGGGCGAGACGATCACCGAGTTGGTCGTGGCGTTACAGCGCGGTCTGAAAGTGGGCGATCTAGCCGGCGCGCTGCACGCCTACCCGACCTATTCGACGGCGGTGCAACTGCTGGCCGCCGACGTTGCGGTGGATCAGGCGCTGCGCGGCCTCGCGGGCAAACTGCTGCAAGGGCTGGCGCGGAACACGTAATTCTGAGTTCTGAGTTCTGAGTTACGGTTTCAACATGGAGACACGGAGACACGGAGGATGGAGGTTTTAGCGGTAGCGAAGAAGTCGCTAGTGCAAGTTCAACCGATCAGTTGATCTGTAGGGGCGCTGCTTGCTGCGCTCGTACTTGTTGCCGATAGCCTTATACTAGGGCATAGTTGGAGGTGATTTGTGGCCGTCCCCAAATACAAGGAACTATTCAATTCAA
This sequence comes from Chloroflexota bacterium, assembly GCA_030853735.1. Classification (GTDB taxonomy): domain Bacteria; phylum Chloroflexota; class Chloroflexia; order QHBQ01; family JAICKM01; genus JAICKM01. The sequence goes on along the minus strand of JALYUO010000935.1, from coordinate 5,678 downwards.
CACTGCAAGCCCTCAAAAAACTGGGTGGTTCTGCATCAATCGAAGAGTTGAATGGCGAAGTAACAAGCAACCTCAACCTCACAGAGGCTGATATTGTTGAGCCACATGGACCCAATGATCGACAAAGCGAATTGGACTATCAATTAGCATGGTCACGTACTTATCTGAAAAGCTTTGGCCTTATTGATAATGCAGGGCGAGGCATTTGGATCGTCACGCCGAGAGGTCAAGAAACTGAGATGATTGATGCTCGTGAGATTGTGCGCTATGTACGGCAGTCCCGAAAAACCAAACAGCAGCCAACTGAAAGCTCTAGCGCAGGCACACAGATGCTTGTACCTGTAGCTGCTGAAGCTGTGTTGGAACAAAGCTGGAAAGACCAACTCCTAACAACATTGCGGAGCATGGCCCCTGACGCTTTCGAGCGGTTGTGCCAGCGATTACTGCGCGAGTCGGGCTTTGTCGAGGTGAAAGTTACTGGGCGGACGGGCGATGGCGGGATTGATGGGGTGGGGCGGGTGAAGATCGGCGGGTTGCTAGGCTTCCCCATTGTGTTTCAGTGCAAGCGTTATCAAGGCAGTGTGGGATCTAATGTGGTGCGCGAGTTTCGCGGCGCAATGATGGGACGGGCCGACCGAGGGCTGATCCTGACCACCGGCACCTTCACCCGCGATGCTCGCCAAGAGGCCACCCGCGACGGCGTGCCCCCCATTGATCTGCTGGACGGCGACGAATTGATGGACAAGTTGAAAGAGCTACGCCTCGGTGTGACGGTGCAGATGATCGAAGAGGTGGGGGTAGACACGCATTGGTTCGGGGCGATTTAGGCCCAATGCCCAAGAAGTGCGTTGGGTCAGGGCTTATGCGTTCTCGCGTCTGTAGGCTTAAGGAACGAAATGAATCGGACTGTGGGAGCGGCCTCCTGGCCGCGAAAGCCTACCCTTACCGCGCAGCTCGGGTAGCAGGCGAGTAGATCGGGGTATGCCACGCGCCATCGCGGCCGGGAGGCCGCTCCCACAGTCCGTGCGGGTTGCCCGCAGCCCGCCCACCGCGCTGCAACACGAGAACGCATAAGTCTTGCTACGAAACAAAACCGCCTTGACTCCTACCCACCCCAGCGCGTATAATGGCGACTGGACCCGTGCGCGCCTGCTCACGCAGGATACGCGCCTCCTTCCACCTGATCTTTGCCTGATACCGGCGATGAAGCTGCGGTTTCCTGGGGAAACCGGCGCGAATCGCTGCAATTTGTGCTTGACACCGGCCTAGCTGTGTGTTATACTCAGACACTGTGCCTAATGGACGATTCGAGGAGGAACAATGCCGACAATCAATCAATTGGTCCGCAAAGGGCGTGAGACCGCCACCAAGAAGAGCAAGGCTCCGGCGCTGCGCTTCCGCTACAATGCGTTTAGCCAAAAACAAGAGCGCGTGCAAGGGTCGCCGCAGATGCGCGGCGTGTGTACCAACGTCCGCACCCAGACCCCCAAGAAGCCGAACTCCGCGCTCCGCAAGGTCGCCCGCGTGCGCCTGAGCAACCAGATGGAAGTCACCGCCTACATTCCCGGTGAAGGCCACAACTTGCAGGAACACTCGGTTGTGCTGATCCGCGGCGGGCGCGTCAAAGACCTGCCCGGTGTGCGCTACCACATCATCCGCGGCGTGCTCGACACGCAAGGGGTGAAGGACCGCAAGCAGAGCCGCTCGAAGTACGGTCAGAAAACGGCGGCCAACATCAAGCCCGGTCAAAAGGGCAGCAAGAAGTAGCAGTTGGGCCAGGGCGCGTGCGGTTGGTCCGCCGTGCCGGTGCGAACGCACCTTTTTATTCGATGGCGAACCGCTTATCGGTTTGCCCGCAGGAAAAGCGCCGCGCCCACGCGGGCCGGCGCTTACGTGAGACACGGGTGGCACCTGCGGTCGCCCAGCAGGATTGTGACGGCCGGCTCCGGCGCGCTCTTAAGCCGGAAGCCGTAGCAAGACAAAGAACGCGCTAATAGTCACCACAACCTAATCCAGCTAAGTATAACGCCAGGCTGCGGCTTGGTGGTTACAATGGACCGGACTTAGCCGAGATGGAAATGGGCCGGACACCTGCTTAGATAGGTGCCCTCGTTTCCGTCTTTTTGTGTGCAAAAAACACGATAGTCAGAGGAGATGCGACCTATGCCTCGTCGGGCACAATATATCAAGCGCGATCCGGGCCTCGACCCTCGCTACAACAACGCGATTGTGGCGCGCTTTATCAACAAGATCATGATCGGCGGCAAAAAGGGCGTGGCGGAGCATATCATCTATGATGCGCTCGAAATTATCGAACGCAACACCCGCCGCCCCGCGCTCGAAGTGTTCGAGGTTGCCATGCGAAACGCCACCCCGGTCTTGGAAGTGAAGCCGCGCCGCGTCGGTGGGGCCAACTATCAGGTGCCGGTCGAAATCAAAGGCGAACGCCGCGTCGCGCTGGCGATTCGCTGGATCTTGCGGGCCGCCCGCTCGCGCAACGGAAAAAGTATGGCCGAGAAATTGGCGGCGGAACTGATTGATGCCAGCAACAATGTTGGGGCGACGATCAAGCGCCGGGAAGATACGCATAAGATGGCCGAAGCGAACCGCGCTTTCGCGCACTATAAGTTCTAGGCCAGCGGGAGACAGAGACAGTGCCACGAGCATTCCCATTAGAAAAGACCCGCAACATCGGCATCATTGCTCACATTGACGCGGGTAAAACGACGACGACCGAACGTGTCCTCTATTACACCGGCCGCATCTATAAGATCGGCGAAGTGCATGAGGGCGCAGCCACCATGGACTGGATGGAGCAGGAACGCGAGCGGGGCATCACCATCACCGCTGCGGCCACCACCGCCGAGTGGGACGGGCATCGCATCAACATCATTGACACCCCCGGCCACGTAGACTTTACCGTTGAAGTGGAGCGGTCGCTGCGCGTCCTCGACGGCGGCGTGGTGGTGTTCGACTCCGTAGCCGGCGTGGAGCCGCAATCGGAGACGGTCTGGCGACAGGCCGACAAATACAAGGTGCCGCGCATCTGCTTTATCAACAAGATGGACCGCACCGGTGCCAACTTCTGGCGCACGGTCGGCATGATCATTGATCGCTTACGCGGCAACCCCGTGCCGATCCAGTTGCCCATCGGCTCCGAAGGCGACTTCGCCGGCATCATTGACCTGATCGCCAACCGGGCCATCGTCTATACCGACGATCTGGGCACCACCCACGACGAGACCGACATCCCGGCGAACATGGCGGTTGAGGTGGCGGAACACCGGCAAAAGCTGGTGGAAGCCATCGCCGAGACCGACGACGACATGATGATGCGCTACCTCGACGGCGAGACCATTGGCGAAGCGGAGCTAAAAGCCGCGCTCCGCAAAGCCACGCTGGCAAACCGCATCGTGCCGGTGCTGTGCGGCTCCTCGCTCAAAAACAAAGGCGTGCAGCCCATGCTCGACGCGGTGGTGGCCTACCTGCCCTCGCCGCTGGACAAGCCGCCGGTGATGGGCATTCGCCCCGGCACCGACGAAGAGATCGTCGCACCGACCGACGAAAACGCGCCCTTTGCCGCGCTCGTGTTCAAGATCGTGTCCGACCCGTTTGTGGGCCGCTTGGCCTACTTCCGCGTCTATTCCGGCAAACTGGAAGGCGGCTCCTATACGCTGAACTCCAGCAAGGGGCACAAAGAGCGCGTCGCCCGCCTGATGCAGATGCACGCGAACCACCGCGAAGAGATTGATACCGTGTACTGCGGCGACATCGCCGCCATCGTCGGCCTCAAAAACACCTTCACAGGCGACACCATCTGCGATCCGACCCACCCGATGATCCTGGAACAGATTGTCTTCCCGGAGCCGGTGATTTCTCAGTCCATTGAGCCGAAGACGAAGGCCGACCAGGACAAGATGGCGATTGCTCTGCAACGCTTGGCCGAAGAAGACCCGACCTTCCGTGTTCACACCGATGTCGAAACCGGCCAGACGATCATTGAGGGCATGGGCGAGTTGCACTTGGACGTGCTGACCGACCGCATGAAGCGCGAGTTCCGCGTCGAAGCCAACGTCGGTCGCCCGCAGGTGGCCTACCGCGAGACGATTACTCAGGCCGTCAAGGCTGAGGGTCGCCACATCAAGCAGACCGGCGGTAAGGGCCAGTACGGCCATGTGGTCGTGCAGTTCGAGCCGAACGAAGCCGGCAAGGGCTTTGAGTTCACCAACGGCATTGTCGGCGGCGCGGTGCCGCGCGAATATGTGCCGGCGGTGGAAAAAGGTATCCGTGAGACCCTGCCCACGGCGGGCCGCGCCGGCTACCCGGTGGTAGACGTGAAAGCCAAGCTGATTGACGGCTCCTTCCACCCGGTGGACTCGTCCGAAATGGCCTTTTCGCTGGCCGGCATCCTGGCTCTCAAAGAAGCCATTGAGCGGGGTCGCCCGGTGATCTTGGAGCCGATCATGAAGATCGAAATCACCAGCCCCGAACAGTGGGTCGGTGACATGATCGGCGACCTGAACAGCCGGCGCGGGCACGTCGAAAGCATGGAGAACCTAGGTGGCATCACCGTGGTGCGCGGCTTCGTGCCGCTCGCCAATATGTTCGGCTATGCCACCGACATCCGCTCCAAGACGCAAGGCCGCGCCAGCTACTCGATGGAGTTCGACCATTACGGCGAACTGCCGCGTACCCTGGCCGATGAGATCGTCGCCAAAGCGCGCAAGTAATGCCGACTGCGTACTGCGTCCGGGGTGCCGTCCCCGCGCAGTACGCAGTCGCTTTTAGGCACTGCTGTGATTTACGGTGCAGCCTTTCGACAGCGATTAACAGACGAAGTCATTATCGAAATGGCATTACAGGACTATACTACAGAATATTGGCGGTTGGAGAGTCTATCAAGACCGCATAAAATGGCGCACGCAGATCCGCAACTCAGTATCCATCAAGTGCGCTATCAGGGCAGATTTGTGGATGATGCAACCGGCGCAGTTTACGATGTTTCTATCAATTACGATGCGCTGACCGACGATTTCGGGACTATTAAGGAAGCCAGTGGCAAGTAGAGCGCGAAATCTGAATGTGGCGACGGATAGCCAGTCGCTGCGCGAACAAGCAGATCAACTCCTTGAGGAGAATGATTTCGCCGCCGCACGCGACTTATACCGCGCGGTGGCGCTGCTGGAGTTACCGGATCAACGGTTGTTAGGCAATCTAGCGGTTGCCGAAGCCGAAGAGCAGTTGCAATTTACACGCACCCTCCACGAAAAGTACCAAGTGCTACTGACGAAAAGGGGTGTGATTGGTGAGTTGTTTGCCCGGAAGCGGTATGACAGTGTGCTGCATGAATGCACAAACTTGCTCACGCAGGGCAATCTCAGCGCGGTGGACGAACTCTTTATCCGCCATCGGCGGTTTTCAGCCGCAGCCCGCACCGTCTATTTCCCCCGTAATGTGCCTGCGACGGTGCTTAGTGAGGATTTCTGGTTTTTGTGGTCGCCGTTCAAGCCGAGCCTAACCGAGCGCAGTCATCAGATCGTGCTAGGCGAGCTGGCGCAGGTCAACAGCGCGAGCCTTGTGCCCGTCTTGCAAACGCTGGCCGCTGATGAGCGGTTGCCCCCGCCCGTCCAGCAGTTCTTAGCAGCGAAAGTTCATGAGTTGCAACTATTAACGCAGTT
>JALYUO010000869.1 GCA_030853735.1 Chloroflexota bacterium | reverse complement strand
GGGGTGGATTGCGTGATGGTAGATACTGGGCATAATTCAACACTCAACACTCAACACTCAACACTCAACACTCAACACTCACGCACAGCGTGGCTCGGTTTGCTGCCGTTTGGGGTGTTCGCCGTCGCGTTCCTGTTGGGGCCGGCGGCGATCATCGTGATCGGCAGCTTTCAGGATGCGGCGGGCGGGTTCACACTGGCAAACATCGGCGACCTGTTCCAGCCGCGCATCCTCGACTCGTATTGGCTCTCGGTGAAGGTGAGCGCGGTGACGGCGGTGGCCGGCGGGCTGTTCGGCTTTCTGCTGGCCTATGCTGCCGTGAGCGGCGGCTTGCCGCGCCCAGTGCGGACGGCGCTGCTGACGTTTTCGGGCGTGGCCTCCAACTTCGCCGGTATCCCGCTGGCCTTCGCCTTTATCGCCACGCTGGGGCGCACCGGCTTCGTGACCGCGCTGCTGACCCAGGTGTTCGGCTTCCACCTCTACGACACCGGCTTCAGCCTCTACACCTTCTGGGGGCTGGCGCTCACCTATCTCTACTTCCAATTCCCCCTCATGGTGCTGATCATGACTCCCGCGCTAGACGGCCTGAAACGCGAGTGGCGTGAGGCGGCGGAGAACCTGGGCGCGACCTCATGGCACTACTGGCGCTATGTGGCGTTGCCGATCCTGTTGCCGTCGCTGCTGGGGACCATGATCCTACTGTTCGGCAACGCATTCGGCGCGTATGCCACGGCTTTCGCCCTCACCGGCGGCACGCTCAATCTGGTGACGATCCAGATCGGGGCGCAAATTCGCGGCGATGTGCTGCATAATCCCAACCTGGGCTACGCGCTGGCCTTCGGCATGGTGGTGATCATGGCGCTGTCTATCGGCGGCTACACGCTCTTGCAGCGGCGCAGCGCGCGGTGGCTGCGGTGAAGGGGCGACGCGGTAGCCGCGCCTGGGCCTGGTTCTGGGTGGCGCTGGGCGCGCTCTATTTCTTGCTGCCGCTCTATGGCACACTCGATTTTTCGCTGCGCTTGCGCCGCGATGTCCTCAGCCTGGATGCCTATGCCAATGTGCTGGGCGATGCACAGTTCCGCAACAGCTTCCTCTATTCGACCGGCTTGGCGGTGGCGACGATCCTCGCCAGCATGGTCTTGCTGGTGCCGACCGCCTACTGGGTCCACTTGCGGCTGCCGCGCTGGCGACCGGTGTTGGAGTTTGTGACGCTGTTGCCGTTCGTCGTGCCGCCGATTGTGTTGGTGTTCGGCCTGATCCGGCTCTACAGCCGCCCGCCGTTGCTGCTGGTGACCAGCCCGGTGCTGCTGGTGGCGGGCTATGTGGTGCTGTCGTTCCCCTATATGTACCGGGCCATTGACACCGGCTTGCGGGCGATGGATGTCCGCAGCCTGACCGAGGCGGCGCAAAGCCTGGGCGCACGCCCGCCGACGATCCTGTGGCGGGTGATCCTGCCCAACCTGCGCGTCTCGCTGATCAGCGGCGCATTCCTGACCTTCGCCACGGTGATCGGCGAGTTCACGATGGCCGCGCTGCTCAACTGGCCGGCCTTCGGCCCCTATCTGGCGCTGATCGGCGGCAACCGCGCCTACGAACCGGCGGCGCTGGCGATCCTCAGCTTCGGCCTGACCTGGGCCACACTGGGCCTAATCGGGCGCATCGGGCGCGGCGCGCCGGGCCAGACTCCGCCGACAGGCGGGCACTAGCGAATGCGGAATGCGGAATGCGGAATGCGGAATGACGACGGGAAACGTGAAACGTGAGACGTGAGACGTGAGACGTACTCTATAGTTCGGTAATTGCAAAATCATCATCCGCATTCCACATCCCGCATTCCACATTCCACATTCGACAGGAGTGGCCCATGTTTGACTTTATCGCGGCCCCGTTAGCGGCGGGCGAGTCGTGGCGGGATAGCCATCATTTGGGGTTGCGGGTCTATAACCCGACCGAAGAGTGGTGTACGGTGACGTTGCGCTTCGGCAAGGGCGACATTTGGATCGATCTGCGGCTGGGGCCGCGCGACGGGCTGACGTTGAGCGATGAGCAGAGCAGCGGGGTGGTGGTGGTGGAGAACACCAGCAGCCAGCCGTTGCAGGTGGAGTGGCGCAAGACGCGCGATTAGGTGGGGTCGTATGGCGTTTTTAGATTTGGCGGCGGTTCGTAAGCAATTTGGCGCGACGGCAGCGGTGGAGTCGTTCACGCTGGCGGTGGAGCGGGGCGAGTTTGTGTCGTTCCTCGGCCCCAGCGGCTGCGGCAAAACGACCACGCTGCGGATGATCGCCGGCTTTGAGTTGCCGACGAGCGGCACGATCCGGCTGGATGGGACGGATATTACCTATACGCCACCCAACGTGCGACACGTCGGCATGGTGTTCCAGTCCTACGCGCTGTTCCCCAACATGACCGTGGCCGACAACATCGGCTTCGGCCTGCGCGTGACCCGCCGCCCCGCCGCCGCGATCCGGCAACGGGTGGCCGAGATGCTGGCCCTGATCCAATTGCCCGAACTGGGGGCGCGCTATCCCTACCAGTTATCGGGCGGGCAACAGCAACGGGTGGCGTTGGCGCGGGCGCTGGCGATCCAGCCGCAGGTGTTGCTGCTCGACGAACCGCTGTCGGCGCTGGATGCCAAGATTCGCGTATCGTTACGGCGGGAGATCCGCGCTATTCAGCAGCAGTTGGGCATCACAACGATCTATGTCACCCACGATCAGGAGGAGGCGTTGTCGCTGTCCGACCGCATCGTGGTGATGAACGCGGGGCGGGTGGAGCAGATTGGCCCACCTGCCGCCATCTATAACACGCCGCAAACCGCGTTTGTGGCCGGCTTTGTCGGCACGCTCAATTTGCTGACCGCCGTAGTGCGCGACCCCGCCGCCGGCCTGCTGACAGTGGAGGGCCAGCCGGTGCAAGCCGCCGGGCCGGTCGCCGCTGCCGCCGGGGCCACCATCCAGATCGCCCTGCGCCCAGAGATGATCGCGCCTCCCGCCCCCGACGCGCCGCCGGGGGGAGTCAACCTGCTGCCCGGCACCGTGGTGGACACAACGTTCCTGGGCGCGCTGGTGCAGGTGCGGGTGCGCGTGGGCGCGAGCGTGATCCTGTTCAACCTGTTCAACAATCCCTATCTCGCCTTGCCGCCGGCGGACTCGCCTATCCAACTCACTTTCCCCCCGGCGGCGGTGCTGGTGTTGGGCGCGTGATGTTGCACCCCGAAGTTCTCTTCAGTACTCTATGGCTGCTTGTCTATCATGGAGGGAAAGTACTTTAATGTCCTTTGGATCTGGGACCGCCAGCCGGGTAAATAGCTCTGATCTGCTTCGATAGTGACTAGGAAGTGAGCGTCAGTAGGATACGATGCTGCTGTAACATCAACCTCCATTGAGATGCGGCCTTGCCGGTCCATTCGGATATTTATGTCTATCATTGATTCGTTCAACTGAAATTGGACCGTCTGCTCCTGCCCGACGTGCTGATACAACTCGTCCAACAGTTGATCCAAGCGGACCAGTTCATGGGAGCCAATATTGGTCAGTAATCGGCCTTGAAATTGGCTGGCTCCTGCAAGTACATAAGTGGCAATTTGATCCTGATCCCAGGGATCTTTTGCATTGGGAAACATTCGCTCTACCAGGCTAAAGCGAAACCACCCACTAGCTCCTCCAAAGATAATTTCGAGTTCGTCACTATCCAACTTGCTTCTGGCTCCTTCCCATGATACGAGTTATAGAAGCAATTCTATGCCTTTTTCCCAGTGGATGCAAGCGTTGTTTGCCGGCGATGGCGTATCCAGGTGCCATAGGAGGCGGGAGTCTAGCGGGTAAAATATAGGCGCGCAATTCATTGCGCGCCTACATTTTACCGCTACACGTTTTGCCCGCATCCCCTGATCGAGGTGAGGCAGGCATCGCCGGGTGGAACCGCCGCTGCCCACCGCAATCCGATTCGCTCCCCAACATCGCCGGGTGGAACCACCTCCTACACCCAACCTCCACAATCTCCGTGTCTCCGTGTTGCCGTTCCCTGCTGCCCAATGACTGACAAGCAACTTACGTTTTACGTTTTACGTTTTACGCCTCTACGGCTTGGGCAGGGCTTGCAGCGCCGTGTAGACGGGGCGCGGGGTCCAGTCGGGGTTCAGGATGCTGAAATGGGCGGGGCCGGTGTACCATTCCTGGAAGGTGCTGAAGTTCAGGTTCCAGAGGAACATCACGCCCATCCAGGGGTATTGCTCGCGGGCGCGGGTGATGGCGCGCACGGTGTAGGTGGCCTGCTGGGCTTGGGTGGTCTCGGCGCATTCGTTGTAGCCGTCGGGGCGGAAGTCGCTGCACCAGCCGAACTCGGTCAGCCAGACCTGTTTGCCGCCCTCGCCGTATTTCTCCATTACCTGCCGTTGTTGCTCCACGCGGCGATAGTAAAACTGGCCGTGGTCGGTGAAGGCTTTGGCGGTGCTGGGGTTGGCGGGCCACATGGTATCGGGCGGGTTGTTGTAGCCGTAGGGGTGTGACCCCAGCACGTCGTAATAGTTGCGGAGTTCGCCGTTGTGCCAACTCAAGAGTTGGTCGAGATACCAGGTATCTTCCATCGCCAGATTCTGATCGTAGATGCCGGTGGGCGTGAGCGCGCCGCTGACCACCACGGCCTGCGGATCGCCCGCTTTCACGCCCAGGTAGCCCGCTTTGAGCAGTTCGGCATAATGGGCCGGGTTCACGTCGTGGCTTTCGCCGATCAGGTTTTGCTCGTTCCAGATTTCGTAGGCTTGCACGCGGCCCTGATAGTGGGCGGCCAGGGCGCGCAGGAAGCTGCCCAGCGTGGCCGGGTCGGTGGGATAGCCGCCCGCGCCGCCGGTGGCCCAGGCCGGCGCTTTCACCACGCTGATCAGCAGTTTGAGGCCGCGCGCGTGGGTGTCGGCCACAATGCTGTCGAGTTCGGCCCAGGCATACGCGCCGGGCGAGCCTTCGATGTCCTGCCATTGGATCTGCTGCTTCACCCAACTGGCACCCACATCTTGCACCGCATCCAGCACGCGCTTATGGTCCTGATAGTACATATGGACGATAATTCCCACGCCGGCGTGCGGGCCAGTGAGAAACGGGCCGGT
>JALYUO010000856.1 GCA_030853735.1 Chloroflexota bacterium | reverse complement strand
GGCCATGACCATGCGCGACCCGGTGGGCGTGGTCGGCGCGATTACGCCGTGGAACTTCCCGGTCGCCATCCCCAGTTGGAAGATCATGCCCGCGCTGATCGCCGGCAACACGGTGGTCATCAAGCCGGCCAGCGATACGCCGCTGTGCGTGGTGGCGCTGATCAAGATCCTGGAAGAAGCGGGCGTGCCCGAAGGCGTGCTGAACATGGTGATGGGGCCGGGGTCGGTCGTCGGCACGGCGTTGCTCGAACACCCCGATGTGCCGATCATCTCGTTCACCGGCTCGACCGAAGCGGGCACCATCGTGGCCGTCGAAGCCGCCAAGCGGCTGAAGCGCGTGTCGCTCGAAATGGGCGGCAAAAACGCGATTATCGTCATGGACGATGCCGATCTGGATCTGGCGCTCGAAGGCATCCTGTGGAGCGCGTTCGGCACCAGCGGCCAGCGTTGCACGGCGGCTAGCCGCGTCATCGTCCACCGCAAGGTACAGGGCGCGCTAGAAGAGCGGCTGAAAGCGCGCATCGAAAAGCTGCGCCTGGGCAACGGCCTGGACAGCGGCACCGACATCGGCCCGGTGATCAACAAGGGCCAACTCCAGCGCATCCACGGCATGGTGCAAGACGGCCAGAAAGACGGTACCCGTCTGGTCACTGGTGGCAGCATTGCCGATGGGGGCGACCTGGGCAAGGGCGCGTTCTATACGCCGACCCTGTTCAGCGATGCCAAAGCCGATTCGATGGTGGCCCAGGAAGAAATCTTCGGCCCGGTGACGACGCTGGTGCCGGTGGACAGCTTTGCTGAGGCGATCCAGGTCAACAACGACACCAAGTACGGCCTGTCCAGTTCGATCTACACCGCCGATGTGAACAAAGCCTTTGCCGCCATGCGCGATATCACGACGGGCATTGTCTATATCAACGCGGGCACGATTGGCGCGGAGATCCAGGTGCCCTTCGGCGGCACGCGCGGCACCGGCAACGGCCACCGCGAAGCCGGCCAAGCGGGCCTCGACACCTTTACCGAGTGGAAAACGATCTACGTGGACTATAGCGGCAAGCTCCAGCGCGCGCAGATTGACATCGCCGAAGACCCAGCCCCTTAACGGAGTGCTTAGTGTTTAGTGTTTAGTGTTTAGTGACCTAACTCCCACTAAACACTAAACACTAAACACTAAACACTAAACAACCATGCCCTACGACTTTATCCTAATGCGCCTGCCGCGCCCGACGCAGCCGGGGCTGGAACCGCTCAACAATGGGCCGCAGCCGATCCAGCGCGGGCAGATCACGCAGGTGCTGGACGGGCTGGCGGGGGTGCAGCCCAGCGCGGATGGGCGGTTTTATACCACCGATCCGCCGGGAGGCCCGCATATCGAGATTCACTTGGACCCCAAAGTGACGGTGGAGTTCTTGGCGGTGGAGTTTGACCGCTATGACACGCAAGCCGACTACACGGCGGTCCGTGTGCTCGTGGATCAGCTTTGTGCCGGTTTGCGGCTGACGATCACCGACGATCCTGATGTCGCCGGCCTGCCGCCCGATGAGCCGGACGGCGGGGGCGGGCTGTTGGGATGGCTGCGCGGGCTGTTCCGAATGCGGAATGCGATGGGCGGAATGCGGAATGGCGACGGGTTTTGTGAAACGAGAACTGGGCATCGTGGATCTGCCACTAGACGCTTGTCCTCTGACCCCTGACCCCTGGCCCCTGACCTCTAACTCGTTTCACCTAGAGGAGCGCAGATGGCGCAAAACAGCAATGTGACCGAGACGGAGCCGGAACTGCCGGTCCACACGCCGATCCAGGTGACTCCGGCGGTCGGGGAAGCTATCGTCGCGCCGGTGGGCCGCAGCCGCACGGATCGGCTGGGGCTGCTGATCAGCGGCGGCTTGTTACTGGCGGGGCTGTTGCTGGGCGCGCTGTTGCTGCTGAATCCGACGGGCGGCGGCTTGGGCAATGCGGCGTGTGACGTGTGCGGCACCGTGCAGGAATACCCCGACCAGGGGCACACGCATATCGCCGTGGGCGAGGCGCACCCGACCTATGTCAGCGATCCACCGGTGTCGGGTTGGCACCGCGAGGAGTTTCCGCGCGACGGCCAAGCGGTGGATATGCTGACCCCGTTGCCCGACGAAGTGGCGGTGCATTTGTTGGAACACGGCTATCTGGTGGCGTGGTATCGCTGCCCGGCCGGACCGGACTGCACGGCCATCCGCAAGCAACTCGATACGGTGGGCGCGGCGGTGCCGGCGGATGCGCGCTTCCACCTCTACGTCATGGATCGCAGCACCCCCGCCGTCTCTGCACCGACCTGGCCGCCCGGCGCGCACATCGCGCTCACCGCCTGGCAACACGTCCTGTACCTGCCGAAGTTTGATGCCGCGCAGGTGAACGCCTTTGTGCAAAAGTTCGGGGCCGCTGTGCAAGAGAACATGGCCGCGCCGACGGCTACGCCGTGAGCCGTGGGCGGTGGGCGGTGGGCCGTGAGCCGTGAGCCGTGAGCGGTGGGCCGTGGGCCGTGGGCCGTAGCGGGTCGGTAGTCGGCGGTCGGCAGTTACACATTCAGCCGGTGGCTC
>JALYUO010000852.1 GCA_030853735.1 Chloroflexota bacterium | reverse complement strand
CGGGGCGGGGCCGCCGTGCTGGGCCGCGACGACATCGGCAGCCTCGCCCCCGGCATGGCCGCCGACGTGATCGGCTATCGCCTTGACACCCTGGCCCTAGCCGGCGGCGCGGTCCACGACCCGTTGGCCGCGCTGGTCTTCTGCCACCCGCCCCAGGTAGACTTCAGCCTCGTCAACGGCCGGCTGCGCGTGCAAGACGGCCGGCTGCTAGACCTTGACCTGCCCGCCCTCGTCGCCCGCCACAACGCTATCGCCCGTAGCTTGATTAACGGTGATGCGGTATAATAGCTGTGCTGTCAGGAGGCGAAGGCTATGCAGGATGAGGCGCACGACAAGGCAGAGAGGCGGCGGTTCCGGGACTACCTGGCGCTGATCCCGTCGTCCGCCCGCTGGGTCGGCGGGATTTTTCTGCTGACGTGGCTGATTTACCTGCTCTTTGTGCCGCGCTTCCTGCGTTACAGCAGCCCGCCCACCGGCGATCAGCCTTTCTATTTGATGGATACGATCAGCCTAGTGCAAGACGGCGATCTCGAACTCAGCAATAACTACGCGCAACACGACGAAGACAAGTTTTATCGCCTTGCCCCCCACCCCGCCGATTTTGTCGGCCTAGACGCGCCCTATCCCTTGCCGCCCCAGATCGCGGTGGCGCAGAGCCGGCCCGCCCACGAGATGTACAGCTACCACCCGCCGGGCCTGGGGCTGCTGCTGGTGCCCGCCTGGATCATCGGGAGCTGGTTCGCGCTCTGGTGGCCGGCCACCGTGGTGTTTATGTGCCTGATCGGGGCGTTGGTGGCGACCAATCTGTTCTTGCTCGCCTATGAGACCACGCAGCGGCGCGGGGTAGCGCTTATCATCTGGGGCACGCTGGCTTTCAGCAGCCCGTTGATGAGCTATTCCTACCTACTCTTCTCAGAGATGCCGACGGGTTTGCTCACTATCTATATATTTCGCCGGCTGGCGCTGGGCTGGCGCGCCAACGGCGCGGGGCGGTTGCTCTTGCTGGGCCTCGGCATCGGCTATATCCCCTGGTTGGCCGTGCGTTGCACCCCGATTGCGGCGGGGCTGGGCCTCTATGCTGCCGCCCAATGGTGGGCCGGCCGCCCACGCACCACAGCGGCAGCCGGTGCCCCGACGTGGCGGACGCAGGCGCGGCTATGGCTCCCGACCCTGTGGATCATTGGCCCGGTCGTGGGCTTGGCCGGCGCGCTGGCCGCCTATCACCTGTTCCTAAACGGAACAGTGTTGCCCCCACTGGATGAACAACAAGGCACTGGCGTGGGCGGCTTCTACTGGCCGTGGGCCAGCGGGCACGATCTGTATCAGTTCATCACCGGATCAATCGGGCTGCTGTTCAGCCAGCGGTTTGGCTTGCTACCCTATGCACCGGTCTATCTGCTGGCGGCGGGCGGCGCGGTCGCCATGTGGCGCACCCGACAGCCCGCCGACCGCCGGTTGCTCGGCTGGATCGCGCTGGTATCCCTACCCTACATGACCTTTATTGCCGCCTATAGCGGTTGGGGGGGCGACTGGGGGCCGCCCGCGCGCTATGCGGCGACGCTAGTGCCGCTGCTGGCGGCCCCGCTGGCGGTGGGATTGGCGGCCTTAGCCTCCAGCCGGATCTATCGGCTGCTTTATGCTGCCTGCGCGCTGATCGGCGGCGGCTTTATGGCCGTCATGCTCTACGATGCGCGCACGATGTTCTCGCACACCGAGAGCGCGATCTTACGCTGGCTGGCCGTTGATCCGCACACCCCGTTTGCCATTGATCTGCGCCCGTTGCTGCCGCAGTTCATCACGCCGGATGAAACTTGGCATCCCTGGCGCACCGGCGGGCTATTGATCTTCGGTAGCTTGATCGTGGGGTTGAACGTCCTATTGCTCACCCGCCATAGCCATCGAGTGGGCGGGCCGGCACCGCCCCAGTGGCCGGCCTGGGCCCAGGCGGGCCTCACACTCGGCCTGCTCACGGTGCTGGGGGCGGCCTGGGGCATCCGTAACTACGACTTTCTGCGCCCCAAGACCACGCTAACCCCCGTCGGCCAGTGGGTGTTTGCCGGCCCGTTGAAAGACACACAGGGCATTGCCTATCTGGACGGCAAGGTGTATATCGCCCGGCGCGGCCGGCGCGAACCAACCGAGGTGCCGGGCACGGTCGGCATCCTCGATCTAGCCGGGGGCCAGTACACCGAGTGGCAGCCGCATAGCGCCGACGGCCGGCCGCTGGCCTGGGCCCATCCCGGCAGCGTCACCCACGGCCCCGACGGCTTGCTCTATGTGTTGAACAACGGCCCCGGCGATCAGGCGTTGCTGGGGCTGACCCCCGCCGGGCAGGTGGTGCGGCAAATCGCACTGGACCAGACCACCGGGCTGGGCATGGGCCTCACCTTCGGCAGCGACAGCAGTTCATTCTACGTCGCCGATCAGCTACGGGGCGTGGTGTTCCAGTATGGCGCAGACGGCGGCGCACCGTTGGCGATCTTCCACGGGCAAGATGCGGTGCTGAACAACCCGCAAGGGCTGGCCTTAGACCAAGCCGGCAACATCTATACCTCGGAGACCGTCAATCAGATTCAGAAGCTGGACTCGCAGGGCACGCTCCGGCTAGTCTTCCAGCTGAATTGCGCGCCCTTCTATTTTGCCGACGCGCCGGGGCCGGACCCCTGGTTCGAGGTAAGTTGCAGCACCGGCGTGGTGTCCCTCAACACCGCGGAAAACTATGTCCAATTTACCCACGTCACCGGCAGCGCCCCGCTCTGGGTCGCCCCGCGCGGCATCACCTACAGCCCCGACAGCACCCTCTACGTCCTCGACGAATCCACCCTCTCCGCCTTCCGCGTCGCGCACTAACGAATTCCGCCAGGACTAGTTGTTCAGGCTAAGAAAAACGCGGTCGGCAGAAACTTGAGACCTAACACACCGAACGGAAAGCCAATGATGGTTGCCATCAAGGCCAAGCAGATGCCCAGCCAGACGAAGCCGGCCCACCAGCCAATAAACAGGAAGTAGGTAATCTGGAGCCACAACGGCACCGACGATTTGCGCCCCCCGACGACTGTGGTATTGATTTGGCTTACATGCTGTTGCACCACCACATTGACCACCTGGGGAGTCGGCGGAGCATAGTAGCCCGGCTGGGGCGGCGGATAGGGCTGGGCATACTGCTGGGGCGGCGCATACGGTTGCCCGTAGGGCTGGGTGTATTGCTGGGGTGGCGAGTACTGGATCGGGCGGGCGGCGTGGAAGCGGGCCAGTGACTGTTGATCCAATGGCAACTTGCAATTGCCACAGATTTCTTGCCCAGCGAAAATCGGAGCGTTACACTGCGGACAGGGGTAGGCGGATTGCTGCATGATCGGGGCGGTATTCATCACGGAATCTCCTTTGGCTAGTCACAAACAGTCGCGGTCCCAAAGTCCCCCGGCAGACGCACCGGACAAAATAGCAGCTATTAAGATTTTGTTCAGTTATAATACTTATTGGTACAAGTATAAGACTACACGTACAGGACAGCCGAAGCTACTTGTGTAGCACGATTTGCACCTCGCCGTTAATGCCGTCGCCCTTGAGATGGAGCGTGCCGCTCTT
Organism: Chloroflexota bacterium; assembly: GCA_030853735.1. Taxonomy (GTDB): domain Bacteria; phylum Chloroflexota; class Chloroflexia; order QHBQ01; family JAICKM01; genus JAICKM01. The sequence goes on along the minus strand of JALYUO010000852.1, from coordinate 985 downwards.
TGCGTCGGCGGCCACATCGAAGGCCAGGAAAACGTGTGTCGTCGTGCGCGGAGCCACGTTGACATCCAACGCCCGCCGGCCATTGCGGTTGGCGAACTGGCCCATCTCATACCGATTCGCATAACCGGAGCTGATCTCTTGATAGGTGCCACCCTGATCATCCACCAGGGTCCAAGTCAGATCATCCACCAACGTGCGGCCTGCAATGCTGGTATTCTTTGCGTCCACCCAGACGACCCAATATTTGCCGCTGGGCACAAATTCCATGTAATCTGAGTAGTCAATCGTGTCGCGCTTTTCGTATTTGGGGATGCTGAGAGTCCAGTTATCGAGCGTCAAGGTACTGCCGAGATGGGGCAATGCGGTTGGGACAGCAGTCGGTGGTGGGGTCGCTGTCGGGGATGGAGTCGCTGTTGGACGTAAGTCAGGCGTTGCGGTCGGCCGTAAGTCGAGCGTAGCGGTGGGGCGCGGCGGGCGCGTGGTCGTAGGCTGGGCGCGGGCAGTCAGGATGTCGGCAAGAGCCGCTTCATACGTGGCGGTGATTTGGGGCGTAGGCGAGAAGGCCGGTGTAGCGGAGAAGGCCGGTGTAGCGGTTGCCGGTAACGGCGTAGCGGTTACCACCTGCACCACCGGTGGGGCGGTCACGATGATCACGATGGGGGTCTGTGTGGGCGGGGTATCACCGCCACAAGCCGTCAACAGTCCAGCAGCCATGGCACTCATAGCGAATATAAGACCGCGCATCGGGATTGCTCCTTGTGGGTTAAGGCGGCAGGTAAGTTGAGGTCAAGCCAGCCAGAGCTACTTTGCCATTGCGTTCAGGAGAGTACTCGCTGCTTGGATCGAGGCGTTGCCCTGTCGCAACTCCGCCCCGGCTTGATCGATCAAAGCGTTGTTAGCTTGGTCAATCCCCTTTGCCAGTAAATCCATAGACGTTTTGTAATGTCGCGCTCCCGCTTTATACCGCACATCCACTGCCTGAAAC
>JALYUO010000850.1 GCA_030853735.1 Chloroflexota bacterium | reverse complement strand
CCCGCACCCCTGCGGCTTCTGCGGGGCAGCGCGAGCGTTAGCGCAGCGCGCAGAACAGCATCATCTGGCTAGAATCGCAGGCCCGGCAACTCCCCCTCTGCCCCGCAGGGGAGAGGGAGTTGGGGGTGAGGGGCGGCAGGCGGCTTGCCGCGCCCGTGCGAAGCGATTATACTGACCACAACACCACTCACCAACCGACCACGGCCCACGGCCCACGGCCCACGGCCCACGACCCACGACCCACCGAGGAGGACACATGAACGCAAGCAAATGGGCCGGGCGCGTTGCCCGTGTGGGGGCGTTGGCGGGTGGGGCCGCCCTGAGCATGGCGGGAGTGCAAGCCAACCGCCGCATCGCCGCCATCGAAGACTCTACGCCCGACGCGGCGGCCCCAGACGGGCAGTTTGTCACGGTGGACGGGTTTCGGCTGCACTATGTCGAAGCCGGGCCAAAAGACGCGCCGGTGCTGCTACTGCTGCACGGCTTCGGCTCCAGCACGGTCAGTTGGCAGGCCACGATGGCCGCGCTGGCGGGCGAGTACCGGCTGATCGCCCTGGATCTGCTGGGCTTCGGCTATTCGGCGCGCAGCACGGCGCGGGTGCATACGTTGCGGCGACGCGCCACCCACGTCTTCGGCCTGCTCGATGCGCTGGGTATCGGGCAAGCCACGCTGATCGGCAATTCGCTGGGCGGCGCGGTGGCCTTGCAATGCGCCTGGGACGCGCCGGAGCGGGTGCCGCGCTTGGTGCTGGCCGATGCGGTAGCCGGCTATGATGGGCGCGGCGGCAGTCCCTCGCCGCTGCTGGGCGAAGTGCTGAGTCGCACGCCGCTGGGTAACCTGTTGCTGGCAAACACCTTTTACGACGATGCCCGTTTTGCCAAAGGGTTGCGCGCGGTCTATCACGACCCCAGCCGCCTACAGCCGGAGACGCTGGCCGGCTACTTAGCCGCACGCCGGGTGCGCGGCAACGCGGCGACCCTGCTGGCGATCACCGCCACGCCGCCCGACAGCGACCTGCCCAACGCCATTGCCGCCATCCAAACGCCCACCCTAATCCTGTGGGGTCGCCAGGATCGGCTGATGCCGGCGCACTATGCCGAGCAGTTGCACCGCGACCTGCCGCACAATCGGCTAGAATGGATCGAGGATTGCGGCCACTTGCCGCAAGAGGAATGCCCCGCCGAATTCGTGGCCCACTTGCGGGCGTTCCTGACCGAAGGGATCTAACCCGATGTATCTCTCCCAACGGGTGCTGACCACCGCTGCGCCAATTATTGCCGATCTGGGCGAGTTAGCCGCCGCTTGCCGGGCAGCCGGGCAGGATGTGATCAACTTGGGGCAAGGGGTGTCGGGCTTTCCGCCGCCTGCCGCCGCGCTGGCTGCCGCCCGCGCCGCGCTGACCGACCCGGCCACCCATGTGTATGGTCCCGAACCGGGCGTGCCGGTGCTGGGCCACGCTATCGCCCGCAAATGGCTGCGCGATGCCGGGGTGACGCTCGACCCCGACACGGAAATCATCGTCACCGCCGGGGCCAACCAAGCCGCCGCGCTGGCTGTGCTGGCCTGCACCGATTGGGGCGATGATGTGCTGTTGCCCTCGCCCTACTACTTCAACAGCGCGATGTTAGCCCACTTGACCGGCCTGCACGCGATTGAAGCGCCGCTTGCTGCCGCCGACGGCTTCGCGCTGCGCTGGGAATGCCTGGCTCCGCACCTCACGCCGCGCACCCGCGCCGCCCTGCTGACCACGCCCGGCAACCCCACCGGCGCGGTCGCCGATCCCGCCGAACTCGCCCGCTGCATCCGCGAACTGGTGGCGCGGGGCATCACGCCGATTGTGGATGAGACCTACGAATACTTTGTCTTCGACTCGGCGCGTCACTGGTCGCCTGCCGCCGACCCCGACCTGCGCCCGCACATCGTCACCGTGGGCAGCTTTTCCAAGAGCTTCGGCTTGGCGGGTTGGCGCGTCGGCTACCTGTTCGGCCCGCCCGATCTGGTGCGCCAGGCGCTCAAAGTGCAGGACACGCTGGTGATTTGCGCGCCCGTGATCAGCCAGATCGCCGTCGCCGCCGCGCTCGACTCGGACTACTATCCCGCCCTGGCCGCGCAACGCGCCGAACTCGCCGCCCGCCGCGCCGCCCTGCGCGCCGGCCTCGCCACGATCCCGGCCCTCACCTGGGCCGAAACGCATGGCTCGCTCTTCGCCTTCCTGCGCGTCGCCGGCGATCCGCCCGCCGCTGCGCTGGCCCGCCGCCTCATCACTGAGGCCGGCGTGCAACTCATCCCCGGCAGCGCCTTCGGCCACGCCGGCGCGGGCCACCTGCGCCTTTCATACGGCGCGGCTTCCGTGGCCGAGATCGCAGCGGCGCTGGGGCGATTGTCCCTATTCTTCTACAGTATGTAGAATTAAATAATCCGAAAGAGGTGAGATTCACTATTGCAATTCCCGGAAGGGCGTGGTATAATAAATTAGCGGCTTATACGACCAAAGTGTGAGGAGGCTACGAAATGGCTCAGACTCGAGGTGTAGATCTCAACGTTCTTCGAGAGATTTTGATCAAGAGGCAGCAGGAGGGTGGAAACGCGATAGTACCTGCACAGGAAAAAGTCTGGATCGATAATGAGGGTAAAATCAAAACAGCTAACCAGATACAACCTGGGCAAGAGCGTCGGCTCACAGAGATGCAACAAAACGCAGTGTTTGCGTCTTCTAGCCGTATGCTCACTGAACAAGCAGTAGTAACTGAAAAGTTTCCGCGTGGAACGCACCTTCAGGAAGTTGATAATGTTGCTGGTTGGTTTTATGAGTTTAATGATGAGTATTCACAACCTTACACAATGTTCATCTATCACGACGGAAGTTTATACCAAGTACAGGTTGTGTTCCCCGAAGTTGCAGGCAAGTATAACGTACATAATGCTCATCTTTGGCCTGATGGTAGAATCTGTTTAATCCCTGATGGTAACGGTGGTATGTCAGACTTCGCTCAAACTTATGCACGGTCTGTCTTGTGGGCAAATGGCTTTACAGCTTTTCTACATTCCGGTAAATTTCCGTTTTCTCTCAATAATGAGTGATAGCTATGCTGTATATTTCTCAGACAGTTCTTCACGAAATCGAAACTATGATAGCAGCGCATCCCCCTGAACGTGGGGGAATGCTTTTTGGACCGCCTAAGCAAGAGATCATCTCACGCTTTCTGTTCGATGAGTGGGCAGAAACCACAAGCGTGACGTACAGACCATCCGACACAATAACTAGGCGTATTCAGGAAATTGAAGTTCAGGAAGGTTTGGAGTTTAAGGGCGTGATTCACTCACACCCTGGAGGATTTGATCGCCCATCCACTCAGGATCAGCATGAACTTAATGTAGGTCTTCAACTAAACCCTCATTTACCATTTTACTTAGCACCTATAGTTACTAACATAGCAGAAGATGCTAAATCTCATGAAATACTCATAGAAGGTGGAAAAGTATCCTTTTTTTGTGCTTATAGAAAAAAGGGCGGTGGGATTTACCTCAAACCAATCCCAACGGAGATAATAGTTCCTACTACTATGGAGGTTCCTAATTACATGGAACGTGATTTAGAACGTATTTGTCAGGAGTTTGGCGGGATGGATCAACCCGAAGTATTTCGAACTACTATGGCTGGGGTTGGTGTGTGGGCTGGTAAAGTGCTACTTGACGGTAATTTAGAACTCATTTTTCTGTTTAACGAACTTTATCCCGCTTTACCACCTCTGCTACTTGTGAAACAAGATGGTAAAGATACTGAACAAATTCAGATAACGTGGGAATTAGAACTCCCTGCCGAAGAACGTTTATTAGTAGCATTAAGAAAAGTGTTTACGCCTCCAGGACCTTACCGTAAAGTTTATGGACCTTCTAATGGGGAGAGTTTTACTGAAAATGGCGAACTTGCTCAATTAGCAGGTTGGTCAGCCCACTATAGCGGGCAAGACATACAAGCAAAGGGAGAGACTATTATTAACGGCCTTTTCGCGCGCAGTGGATCACTCTTATCAAAAAACATCCGCCAAAAAAGAGCTTTAGTGGTAGGGGCTGGATCTGTTGGATCGTATCTGGCAGAACAGTTAGTAAGAAGCGGTGTAGGGAAGATTTGTTTAGTTGATCCCGACCATGTAGAGGCTGCCAATATTTCTCGAACAGTATATGACTTTACTGATGTGCAAAAGCCGAAGGTAGAAGCACTAGCCCGCCACTTACTTTCTATAAACCCACTGCTGGAAATCAGTTTGTCTTCAGCTAATTTGTTGGATTTTGCTCCTAGTGAGTTATACTCCTTAATCCGTAGGGCTGATTTGGTAATTGCTGCGACTGATGATCCTAAAGCCCAGCGTACGCTAAATCACTTTGCTTATGCCTGTGGTGTTCCTTCTATTTTTATAGGACTTTATGAAGGCGCACAAGGAGGGGAAGTGATTTTAAGTGTTTCAGAAAAAACCCCATGTTATTTATGTGCTACTCTAAGCCGCCATGCAATAGAGGAAGAAACTAAGACGGTACATAGCACAACAGATTACGGAACAGGTCGGCTTCGAGGTGAAACTGCACTTGCAGCGGACATTCATCATGTAAGTAGCGCAGCAGTTAAAATGGCTCTCACCTTATTGCTGCCCAGAGATAGTGAAGCGAGCCTCACAAGGTTCTTAGACGATGCTGTAGCAGGAGGTCTTACATACTTGACGCTTTCTATGGTGCCAAATTATTGGTTCTACCCCGAAATTTTCAACGAAGTGGCAGGACAGTATGCTTATCAAGGTGTGTGGCTTTCGCCAACTCGACGTGCTAATTGCCCTGTTTGTGGTGAAAGTGAGCATCGCGAAGATCCATTAAGAACTTCGTTAAGAGGTCCAAGTGCTGAGAATTTAAGGGCAGCAGGAAGACGTAATGCCCAACCCGAAGCTTGAAAATCTCCGCAAAGCCGCTAAACCCGGTTGGTCTCCATCAAATTCCAGCACTACTCCCCCGTCTCAGAACTCATTAAGAGGTGGTGGGATAGCAGTTGTTGTCCTAGTATTCCTCCTATGTGGCTTTTTCTACTTTAAACCCGCAGTAACTAGCACTGATACTAATTACTCTGTGGTGCAGGCTGGGGTAACAGTAATAAGTACAGGTGGTAATAGTAACGGTCCATCATCAATAAAGACAAACGACAGTAATAATCAAACATCACCTTCTTCTCATCCAACTGTCATGTTTGTTGATGCAGAAGCTTTAAATATGCGTGAAGGACCAGGAACTGATTACCCCATTGTAGAAAAGCTATTTCAGGATTATGAGGTGACCCTGCTCAATGAGGAACAGGTAGTTGATGGCAGTCTGTGGGTTAAAGTATCGATAAATGAAGAAGTAGGATGGGTTAATAAAAAATTTCTTAGATACTGACTGAGTATTTGATCACGATTAAACGCACACTAATAGTTAGTTGCCGCACAATTACGATCACTACGCCACAGCATAATAATCGTAACTGTGCGCCGACATACAACCCCGCGACCCGGCCTGGCACCCAGCCTGCCCAGGAGCCGATCCGCCACGGCTAATAACAAAAGCTACAGTATGGTAGCGCCATTCGGGTACGCGCGCCCTATGCGGGGACGGCCCGTGCCCAGCAGCGCAAGCGCATCAGCCACTGGCGGGCGGGTTGCACTGCCCTTGCCGGTGGAACTGCCCGCTGCGGAACTCGGCGGCGCTGTAGGCCGCGATGTCGGCGATGCCCGCCAACGTCAGGTCGGGCTGAAAGTCGGTCCGCCCGGCTGCGTCATAGGCATATTTGCCCTGGCAGACAAACACGATATGCAGCCGATTGCCCAGCAGCGGCTTCATCGCTTTGCCAATGCGCGGCTTGTCGTCCACCATCAGGTATTGCGCCGCCGGAAAGTCGGCCAGCAATTCGCTGAGATGCTGCTCTTTGTGCGTATAGATCCGCACATGACAATCGGCGGCTTCAGCGATGCCGCTCTGCTCGATCTTGGCGCGCTGAAACACCAGATCGCCATCGGAGAGGATGACGTTGGTGCCGAACTGGGCGGTGTGGGCCAGTGCCTCCAGCGCGCCGGGGTAGAGATAAGCGGCGAAATCCACCTCGGCAAAAACCGCGTGCGCTTGCGAACAAATTGTCGCATCGGGGCACAGTTCGGCAAAGCGGCGCAGCGTTTCGGGAATATCCACCACATCCCGCTCCTGGCGCACCGCTTCATACAGCCGCCAGAACGTATCACTCCAGGCGATACCCAGCAACTGGTCAAGCTGCGCGTCTACCTCCGCCTTCAAGCGGTCATTATCTAGCAGCGTGTTATCTACATCATAGAAAAACACCAGCGAACCGGCGGTGGGCGAGCCATCAGGGTGCGAGGCGGTCATAGATGTGTACTCCGTCGGTGGCGGCGACGATCACCCGTCCCGCGAGGCCGATAAACAGGCCATGTTCCACGACACCGGTCAGCGCCTTGATCGCCGCCGCCAGTGCGGGCGCATCAGGAATGGCCGGCCACTGGCAATCGAGGATAAAGTTGCCGCCGTCGGTCACATAGGCGTGTTCTGCCGGATCGGCGGGCGCTTCGCCAGCGGGGACGGCGGTGCGTAGCTGCGGCACAGCCCCTAGCGCAACCAAGCGCGCAGCGGTGCCGGTCCAGCCGAAGGGAATCACTTCCACTGGTACCAAGCAGCGCCCCAATACCGGCACCACTTTGCCCGCATCCACAATGATCACTTCCAGTTGGGTAGCTGTTGCCACTAGCTTCTCACGCAGCAATGCGCCGCCGCGCCCTTTTACCAGACTCAGGCCAGCGAGTTCCACCTCATCGGCTCCGTCTATTGTTATGTCAATTTGGGGCTGTAAGTCCAGCGTGGTCAAAGGGATGCCTAGCTCACGGGCGCGCGCTTCGGAGAGCATCGAGGTGGGCACCCCCACGACCCGCAGCCCCGTCGCCACCCGCACCGCCAAAGCCCGCAGGAAGAAGTCCGCCGTGCTGCCGGTGCCCAGCCCCACCACCATACCGTCGGCCACATAGCCGACCGCCAGCGCAGCGGCCTGCGCTTTCAGCTTATCCGTCTCATCTATCACGCCGCAATTATAGCATAAATAGTGCCGGTCGTCGTCCGCACGGCTAACTGTCGGCGTTTTCTACGCGGTCGGGAGGCGAAGCGGCGAGGGCCGGCGGGCGCACCTCCTGCGCTGTATCCTGCACGCCGTCCGCCGTTACGCGGACATCTTCGCCGTCCAGATCGTCATCGGTCACGGGATCAGGGGTGGCTTGTTCCATCGGGGTGTCTCCTGTGCTAAAGATAAGCAAACCGGCGGAATCAAATGATCCCACCGGTTTGCTTGGCAAGCGGTATGCCGCGTCGCGCGACACTAACGCTTGAGGTCGTTTACGCCTTCTTTGATCTTGTCGCCCAGGCTATGCGCGCCTTCCTTGATGGTATCGGCGGCGTGTTCCGCGCCCTGTTTCGCGTGATCCATAGCGCTTTCGGCATTGTGTTCCGCGCCGTGGGTGGCGTGCTGCGCGTCGTGCTCGACATTGTGCGCGGCATGGTCTGCATTGTGGGCCGCATCGTGCGCGGCGTGCTGTACATTATGGGCCGCATCGTGCGCGGCGTTGCCGACTTGGTTGGCCGCGTGGTTGGCATCGTGTTCCAGATTATTCGCCATGGTAATCGCTCCTTTGCGTTTACAGAGTGCCAGTTCGCAAATCAGGCCTTAGACAAAACCGGTTCTGTTAAATCCGACCCATCTGCAAAGTCGGATACACTGGAAGCCGTACCTGATCGGTCTCTGATCCTAGTAAAGCAAGGGTTATGCCAGAGATCACTTACCCCTTCTTGGGCATCGAGATGAAGTAGGTGTTGGCGGCCTGATCGATCAGGTGGGGGATCAGGTGGGGCGGCATGGTCTGGTAGCGGGCCAGGCCGACGAGTTGGCGCAACAGGTCGCGCGGGTGGACGGCGCGCAGGGGTCGTCCGGTGCGGATGTAGTGTTCGCGCATCATATAGGTCAGCCCGCCCTCATCGAACGGCACGCCCTGGCGCTGGCATTCGGCCTTGAAGATGTGCAAAAACTGTTCGGGCGTGGGGTCGGGCATCGCCAGTTTGTTCTGGATGCGGCGCAAGAACGCCTCGTCTACCAGTTCGGCGGGGTCCAGGTTGGTGGAGAGCACCAGGAACAGTTCAAACGGCACCAGCAGCTTTTTGCCGGTGTGCATAGTCAGGAAGTCTTGCGCTTTTTCCAGCGGCACAATCCAGCGGTTGAGCAGGGTCTGCGGCGACATCACCTGCCGGCCAAAGTCGTCAATCAGGAAGACCCCGTTGTTGGCTTTAAGCTGGAACGGCGCTTCGTAGAACCCGGCATCGTTGTGGAAGATCAGGTCAAGCGCGGGCATGGTGAGTTCGCCGCCGACGACGACCACGGGGCGCTGGATCTGCACCCAGCGCCGGTCGGAATATTCGGCCAGCCGCGGGTCGGGCATCCCGCCGATGGCCGCCTGATCGCCGCCGTTGGGAGTCTGGAAGGGCACCGGATGGTGCAGGTTGAGATCGAAGAACTGGATGATCTGGCCGTCGGCTTCAATCGCATAAGGCACGCAGATGTTGCCGCCCATCATGCGCCCAATGCGCTCGGCCAGCATACTTTTGCCGTTGCCGGGCGAGCCGAACAGGAACAGCGACTTGCCGGCATTAATCGCCGCCCCCACTTTGTCGGTCATGTCCTGGGTGAGGATCATGCCGGTGAGGGCATTTTGCACGACCGGGCGATCAATGCGCGGTTTGCGCGATGCCTGGATCAGCACCATCTCGATATATTTGTTGAGCGGCACGGGGGCAGGGCCGACATAGGCCGAGCGGCGGATCGCAGCATCGGCGCGGTCCATGCCTTTGCGCGTCAACAGCCACTGGTAGCCCGCCTCGCCCAGGCCGCTGGTGCCCGTCACCTCGGCCAGTTCTTCGCGTTTGAGGCCCAGCAGTGCCTGGTCCACCACGCCGTAGAACGGCAAGCGCACTTCTTGGCTCACTTGGTGGCCGGTCAGATAGCTGGTGTAATAGAGCGTTTTCAGCACCAAGTCGGTCAGCAGGGTCAGGTTGAGGCCGGTCGCTTCCAGCGTTTTCGGCTCCGGCAGATAGCTGCCAATCGGCGGCAGCGCCTGGGCGGGCGCTTGGGCCGGCGGCGGGGCCAGGTAGGGCGACGGCGCAGGGGCCGTAATCGGCACCATCGGCATGGAGGCCACCGGGGGGGTCGCCTCTAGCGCCGCCATGTTCAGATCTACCGTATCGGGCGCACTGCCGTCCGGGGGGCTGCCGCCATGTTGCAGACGATGGATTAGGGGACTCACCGCGTCACTCTCCTTGCGCTCAACGCCACAGGCCAGGGGGCAGGCGCAGCCGGCACACGCGCAGGGTACGCCTCAGTGGGAGTATAACAAGCCCGTGGGGTGGTGTCAATCAGCATACGTCGCACCACAAAGGCACCAAGCACAGAAGCAGCCGCTAGGCGACAAACCGTTACGGAGCATCCGGCGGTGCGTAGGCTTGCACGCGATCCAGCGCGTAGTCAATCAAGGCGTGCGTCTCCTCTAATTCGTCGGTCAGGGCCCAGGCGATCAGGGGTGCCCAGCGGGGACCGAGCGCGGTTTGGGCCCAGCGGGCGGCGGTGGGCTTCGAGACGATGGTGCCGTGTTCGAGCGTATAGAGAATCCGGCAAATCGTCAGGGTGGTGTAGCTTTGATAGCCGCTATTGCGTAACGCGACAGGGTCGGCGGCCAGCGGCACCAGCCACTCCTGGGCGATTGCCCGCACCTCGCGCCGCAGATCAGCGGGCGCAATCGGGTCGATCCAGTGTGACGGCGGCGGTCCGGCCAGGGTGATGCCGTGTTCCAGGAGGATCGTGCGTTGAATGAGTCCGCCGGTCGTATGCGGATTCGGGCGCAGCGTCTCGCCGCGCTCAATAGTGGGATAGGGCGGCGCGCTGGGATCAGGCCGACGCATGAGGTGTTGCGGGATGTAGGATCCCTCTAACTCACCGCCCCAGGGGATCTCGCGCGCCGCTAGATCAACGTGCATGGCATACAACGCCGCGATCAGATCGGGCGGCAGATCCGTGGCCGTGACCACGACAAAATCAATATCGCTGCGGGTGAGGGTAAAATCGCCCAGCGCCAGCGAGCCGTACAAATACATCGCCAGAAACTGCGGCCCCAAAATGGACTGCACCTGCGGCATAAGCTGCTGCAAGACGGCGTTGACCTCGGCATGGGGCGTAGGCTGCGGCAGAATGGCGGACATGGCGGACCCCCTCACATAACCTCTGTAGGCTGTCAATGGGTTGTTGTCAGCTTCGGTGGCGACTGTAGTAGCGCAATTCATTGCGCGGAACCGCAGGCGGCAGGCCCAGAACCTGAGAAAACCGCGTTGACAGACTCCTCAGTAGATCCACCAGGGCTATCTGTCGGGTTGGTCCAGGCT
>JALYUO010000833.1 GCA_030853735.1 Chloroflexota bacterium | reverse complement strand
GCCGCACCCTCCCTGGTGCGGCTACCGCGTTTTGGTCTGGCGTTCTGCTCAGATTCTAACCTGATTCTGCATAAGTGTTGAGGTGGGGATGTTATACTATAGTAATTCAGATAATGATCTGGAGGTTTATGAAAGAGGAGTTTGCACCCCCAGGTGCAAACGACGCGCTGCCTTCGGAGTTCGCACCTGGGGGTGCAAACTCCTCAGTTGCTGGACCTGTCGCTGCTCCAGATCATTATCTGAATTACTATAGCTATAGGTGCCGAATGGCCCAAGTCCAGCGGTCGCGGCCCGATCCATACAGAAGCGCGCATGGGCCAAAATAAACCCAGCAATTATTAGCGGAGCAGCACGATTATGGCAACGCACGCAACCAGCAAAGCAACTAACCCACGCCTGGTCCAAGCGCGTCTATGGACGCATTTGGTGCTGGCGCTGGGCACCCTCGCGGGCTACGGGATCGCCCTGGTCTATGATCCCTCGGCGATCCTAGCGGAGCCCCTGGCGTTAGGGTTGGGCTATATCGCGCTGCTATATTTGGCGGTGAGCCTGCTGATCGGCCCGCTCTATCTGGCCCGGCAACGGCGCAATCCGGTCAACCTATACCTGCGCCGCGACATTGGCATCTGGGCGGGGGTTACGGCCCTGCTGCACGTCGTCTTTAGCTTACAAATCTACGATCAGGGCGGCCTGCTCGGCTATTTCGTGCCGCAGATCGGAGATCAGGTGGCGCAGGGATCCCTGTTTATCGCCAGTAATGTGGTGGGGCTGTTGGCAACCGTGCTGATCACGGTCCTGCTGTTGCTGTCGAATGATCGTTCCCTCCGCTGGTTGAAGGGGCCGCAATGGAAGCGCATCCAACGCTGGGCCTACCCACTCATGGGGCTGACGATCCTCCATACGCTGGGCTATCAACTCTATAATGAGCGCGACAGCCCCTTCTTTGCCACGCTAGGCGCGTTGAGCCTGCTTGTGGGGCTGGTGCAGGGCACGGGTCTACTCGTCCATCGCCGGCGGGCACAGCAGCGAACACGCCCCACGCCCAGCGTGCCCAGCGCGGCATGGGTGGCGGCTGCACCGGATGATATGTCGCGTCGCCGGTTCCTGCTGCTGGGCGGGGCCACTCTGGTCGCCGGGGTCGCCGGGCTGGTCAGTTTCAAGGTGACGCAAGCGGTGTTGCCGCCTTATAAGCCATCCGTCGCCGGCCCAGTCGCCGCGACTGCCCCAGCCGTGGCAGACAATAACCCAGGCAATCCTGCGACCCCCACCAGTCCCGCCGATCCCCCGACCCCCTCCGTGGCGGACAACAGCCCCGGCAGCGACGCAGTGCCCACCGCCAGCGCCGCCGAGCCACCGACCCCGCCCGTCGCCGACACGCTGCCCGCGCCCGCGCCGCCGGCTGCGCCACCCAGCGGCTTCGTCATCAGCACGCTGACCGACTGCCCGGTGAATAGCTCCGTCACTTTCATCGCCCCCGACACCGGCGCGTCGGCGATTTTAGTGCATGAAGCCGATGGGAGCGTCAAAGCGTTCAGCAACGTCTGTACGCACCGACCCTACCCGGTACAATATGATGCCAATTCGCAACTGCTGGTCTGTCCGTTGCATCAGGCGTGCTTCAACGCCCAGAACGGGGTGGTCACCCGCGGCCCCGCCCGCCGCACCTTGCCCACCATGCCGGTCCATGTGGACACACAGGGCAACATCCTCTATGGCTAGGGCCGCCTACCGCAACGCCGCCACCGCGCTACGCTATGCTAGAACGGGTGTAGGGTTTGTTCCGCGACTTGACAAATCTGCCAAATACTTGTACCATCTTCCGGTACAAGTATAGACCGTTTATATTTAGCGCCGCTAGGAACAGGGGAGCTACTGCTATGGCTATGGAACGGACCTACTCACAAGCACGCGCCAACTTGGCCGCCTTATGTACTGCGGTGACAACGGATGTAGACATCGTTATTATCCATCGCCGGGGAGCCGAGGATGTGGCCTTGATTTCTGCGGCGGAGTTAGCTGGACTCCAAGAAACGGCCCACTTGCTGCGCTCACCCAAAAACGCGGCGCGCTTGCAGCACGCGCTTGACGAGGCTAAGGCACACACCGAGTCGCCACGCTCGCTCGACCAACTGCGGCAAGCGGTGGGAATCGATCCGCCTGCCGACGATGCGGTGAGGGCCAGCACCCCGCAGCCGGCGCACTGAGCGTGGGCAGCGAGGAGCGCGCCTGTGTTTTTCAACGTGAGTTTATGGAGGATCTGCAATATTGGGTCCAGACGGATCGTAAGATTGCGTTAAAGGCGCTTCGTCTGGTTGAACAAATAATGCGCGATCCCTTTGCCGGTATGGGTAAACCCGAGCAATTGAAACACTGGGCGGAAAATGCGTGGTCGCGGCGGCTGACGCAGGAGCATCGCATCGTCTACTTGGTAAGCGCCGACCGGATCGATTTCTTACAAGCCCGCTACCATTATTGAACTGTGACACGCAGCTTCTGAAGCCATAGAGTACGTGAGGATCATACGGCTCCTTTGCGTATGCTGTAGCGCCGGCTTCAGTCGCTGGGTGCGCGCCACGGCAACCGTTGGGTCTCATGCTCGGCCCCCGCCGCGACGGGTGGCAGCGGCGGCGACTCCACGCCCCAGCCGTAGCGTTGCGCGTCCGGCGTGCCGCCCACCCAGCGGCGGGGCAGGCGTTGGGTGGGGGCAGGAGACGCGAGAGGCGGAGCCACTGCGGCATCCGGCTCCGGCTCCGGCAACGGGTAGTCGCGCACTGCCTCTACCAAATACGCTTTTGCGGAGGCGGCGTGGCGCTGAAAGCGCACGACAAACACGTTGTTGAGCAACAGCCCCGTCACTAACACGATCAAAGCGAATGCGTAATACGGCGATTGCGGAGAAACCACCAACAAGATACTCACAGCGATCAACACTAACCGCCACCCGGCGCACAACAAGGCCATCCGCGCCGCAGGCTCGACACGGACAGCGATCAGGCAGCCGGAGTCCGACGGGTCGCCAGAGCCGACAATTACCCCGCTGATCTGCGGTTGCCAGGCCAACCAGCCGTCCGGCGGGGCGACTTTGTGCAAGTCAAAATCGTCACTGTAGAAGTCCACTGCGGTTCCACCCGAACTGCCGGCCACAAACGGCTGCCCCGGCAAGGTCAGCCGCGCCCACACCGCTGCCGGGCCCAAGCCGGTGCGGAGTTGGAACTGCTCACGCGGCACCAATAGAGGTAACAGCATATTGCCTTTCACCGGACCACCGGCGGCAACCGTTGCGTCTCATGCTCGGCCCCCTCCGCGACGGGCGGCAGCGGCGGCGACTCCACGCCCCAGCCGTAGCGTTGCGCGGCGGGCGTGTGACCTCCCCAGAGGAGCGGCAGGCGCTGGGTGGGATGCGAAACGGAAGAAGAGGATACGCCACTCCTATGCGCTAGCAAGTCAGACAAGAACTCGGCAGCTCGTGCGGCTTCGCCCCGAAAGCCGATGTTGTAAGCGCCATAGCCAAACACCACCATAGCGCCGGGAATAATGCACGCTGCCAGCAAGGAGGGATCGCGTAGGCTGCCACCCACGATCATTATGCTGAGAACAACCGACAGCCCCATCCACGCGATCCCGATAGCCAGCACCCACTCCTGTAGCTGCATCACAATTTCAAGTGTCGATCCCGCGGTTGTAGGACGAATTGCGCCCCGCATGATCGGCAAGTAGGCGTGGCGATACGCAGTCATCGGGCTTATCTGGAAGTCGGCGGCGCGGACCCAGCCCGTATAAGGCGCACCAACCCGCCAGCTATTCGCCCGCGCTTCACGGCGTAGTTGGGCCGCCAGCCGGGCACGGACCTCGTGCGGCGCTAAACGGGTATCAATGGTGAAATGTTCGTAGGGTAAAAAGCGCATGAGGTTAGCCTCCTCTCTGTAGCACCGCCCCGTCGCAGCCCGCGCAGGCGGGCTTCGTAGCGGTAGCCGCGACTTTAGTCGCCCCGTGCGTCGCTCCACGGCGGCGGGGGCAGCCGTTGTGTCTCATGCTCGGCACCCTCCGCAGCGGGCGGCAGCGGCGACTCGCCGCCCCAGAGGAGCGGCAGGCGCTCAGTCGGATGGCGTAAAACGACGGGGGGATGCGCCGTGTTCCCGGCGGACCCGCCGGTTGGCGTGGTAGCCACTAGATTATAGAAGAACTGCTTGACCCGTTGCGCTTGCCCCTGAAAGGCAATCAAGCTAACGCTATGCCCAAACAGCAGCAGCGCTACACCGACCAGCAGCGACCCCAAGGAGTCACGGCCCCCTAAATTGCTACACAAAGTTCCAATAACAAGGAGCAGCAAAGGCACCACCCAAAAAAGCAGAAATATACGCACCCAGCCTTGCATTTGCAATTCGACAGCGACGCTACTGCCGGTGGCAGTAGGCTGAATGCGACCGCGGATGATCGGCAGAAACTCTTGACGGTAGTAACTAGCCGGACTAATCTCGAATCTACTCGGCAGTACCCAGCCCTGGTACAGCGGGCCGCCCTCCCAGATATTGCCCAACGTCGGCGATTTTACCGTCTCATTCAAGCGCGCCACGAACTGCTGCGGCGACAAAGATGTGGATAAGGTGAACTGCTCATAAGGCACTAAACGCATCGGTAATTTACCGCCTCTCTAACGCCGACCTCACCCGCACTAGGCCATTCCGCCGCAGCCCGCGCAGGCGGGCTTCGTAGCGGTAGCCGCGACTTTAGTCGCCCCGTGCCCCCATGTCGCTGGGTGCGTCGTCCCGTGCGCCCCAGGTCGCCGGCAGCCGTTGCGTCTCATGCTCGGCCCCCTCCGCAAAAGGCGAGGGTGCGGCCTGCCAATCGTAGCGCGACGGCGTGGCAGGAGCGATGGCCCAAGTACCCGGCAAGTGCTGCGTAGGAGTCGGGGCGGGCAGGGTAAAGGCGCTATAGGCCGGCGGCGAGGCGGCGGCAACGGGCGGCGGAGCGGCTAACGCCGCGCTGAGGAACTGCTTGGCCTTGCGGGCCTCCCATTGGAACGACAAAGAGACGCTAAGATAGGCCAGCAACACAAACATCGGCAGGTAGCCAGCGAGGGCGCTGAACCGCCAGAGGACGAACGCGGGCCACAGCGTGAAGATCACCGCCAGCGAAAGCAGTTGCGTCGCATCGGGCCGCAGCGTGATCTGGATGCGGCTGCCCGTACCCGTAGGTTGCACCGCGCCGCTGATGATGATCGGGCGGGCCTTCGTATACCACCCGACCACCCGATTGATCTGAAAATGATAAGGCTCTACGGTGCCTTCATAGGGCAGCCCCGCACTCCAGCGATTCGTCCAGGATTTAGGCCGCAACTGACCGAGCAGGCACACTGCCACAGCATCCGGCGACTGCGGCGTTTCGATGGTGTATGCCTCATACGGCAATAGGTTCATCACGCACCTGCTTTCTATAGGGGACCAGACCTAGCGATCTGCCCTCAGTATAGCGCAGGGGTCATAAGCGTCGCATAAAAGATTGCGGTGAGTCTATAAGAGAATCCTAAGAATGCGGTGGGCCTCAGAGGAAGCGCGTGAGGATAAAGACGAAAACCGTACCCGTGATGGTGAGGAGAATCGTCGGGACATTGCTACCTTCGCGGTGCGCTTCCGGCAAAATGTCGCTCGCGCCGATGTAGAGCAGGAAGCCGGCGAAAAAGCCCAGATAGAGCGGCAACACATTGTCCGGCAGGCGGAAAAACAGCGTCGAAATCGCACCCAGCACCGGGGCCACTGCGTCCAGGCCCAGCAGCAGCAAGGCGCGGCGCGGCGCGTTGCGGTTGACCAGCATCAGCGTCACCGTGTTCAGTCCATCGGCAAAATCGTGTCCGATCACGGCCAGGGCCACCGTGATGCCGATTGCCGGACTAGCCTGGAAGCCCAGCCCGATGCCGACCCCGTCCATAAAACTGTGCGTCGCGAGGGCCAACGCCGACAGGATGCCGACCTGCGGGTGGTGATGGGTTGCGTATTGCTCCTCATGGGCATGGTGGATCACCAACAGCTTTTCGCCGATGTGGAAGAGCAAGAAGCCCAGCACCAGAGCCAGCATGGCCCAGGTGCTGTCCTGGGCCTGCGTCACCACCTCACGAAAGATTTCGGGCAGCAAATCAAAAGCGACCAAGCCCAGCAGCACCCCGGCGGTAAGGCCCAGGATCAGGTTTCGGCGCTCGCGAAAGCGCAGAGCAAACAGCCCCCCCACGGCGGTTGCTATAAAACTGGCGAACGATAACAAAATCGCGTTCATGCTATTCCTTTCTGCGGTGTTAGGTTTCAGCTGTCAGGTGTCAGGTGGGAACGCCGAATCCCTTGCAAAACTCAGAACTTCGCATTACCACTCCACCCGCACCACCACCGCCGTTGCATCATCTTGGTGCGCGCGGTAGTTGTAGGGGCGGCTCAGGTCGGTCGCGTCGGGCAGCGTGCGTTCGGTGGAGCGGGACACCGCACGGTCTACCAACGTCGCGGCGGGGTCCATCGCCCCCAGGCCGGCGGCGATCTCCTCCTGCGTCAGGTTGCCGTACACGCCATCGCTGCACAGCAACAGCAGATCGTTGGGCCGCAGTTGGATCACCGTCAGCGCGGGCGGCGGCGGGGTGGCGCTGTCGCCGATCTGACCGAACACCAGATTGCGGCGGGCAAAATAGCGCCGCGCCACCGGGTCCATCTTGCCCAGGTCACGACCATCAAACGTGTCCAGGGCCACTTGCAAATCATAGCCCGCTTCCGCCGTCAGCACGCCGGCCTCAACATCCGACTGCACCGCATCTTGGTCTTCGGTCAGCAGCAGCAGTTCGCCGCCCGAATAGAGGTAGGCCCGCGTATCGCCGTTCTGGCTGATCACCGCCCGCCGCCCATTCTCGCAGATCACCGCCGCCGTCATCACCGCCGCCACCATCACATCTTCGTCGCTCTTGCCGGCGGGGATCTGGTCGGGCGGAATCACGCCGTCCGCGTTCAGGTCGTGGAAAATCCGCTTGCCGGCGGCCTCCACCGCCGCGCACAGCAGGTCGCGCGCCGTCTCCACCGCCACCGTGGGCGGCACATCATGCAGGTAGGCGGTCAGCGTCTCGCCGATCAAGGCCGCCGCGTGTTCGCCGCCGATCTCGCCGCCGACCACCTTGCGGCGGGCGCTGCCCATGCCGTCTACAGCGGCGTAGGCTACCCCGTCGGCGGCGCTCCAGGCCAGGTCTTCATCGCGGTCGGGGTGAGTCAGGCTGGGCGTGCTTTTGCTCCAGACGCGCATCGTCGGATGGTCAGGCATTCGGAATCTCCTCTAGTGTCGCATTCGGCCTATTATACAGTATAATGGCTCTGCAACCCGGCGGTCGCTGCTGCGTAGATTCCGGCAGCTATTGACCAACATCCCCGCAGCGGGGACCAGTGGACGGAGGAAATGACCCGTGTTGATCGTATGTCCTGATTGCGGCGCGGATGGGCAAGAAGTCGGCAAATATTGCGAGAACTGTGGGCGCTTGCTGACCGCCGCCGATGCCCAGGCCGCTCCAGTTGCGCCCTGGAACCCGGCCCCGCCCCCTGTCGCCGCCACCGGCTCCACCACGCCACCCTGGAACCCGGCGGCCACCGATCCCACCGCCGGCGTGGCCGCCCCGCCGCCAACGGGCGGAGCACGATTCGCGGTGGTCCGCAATGGGCAGGCTGATCCCGCCGACGGCTTCACGATCACTCATGTAGGTGAGTTCCTGGTGGGCCGGCCCAACTTGGAGGCCGGCACCGGCGTGGACGTGGACCTGCGCCAGTGGGTCCAACCGTTCGAGAGCAACGGCCAGAAGCAATACCTCGTGCATCGCAGCCAGTGCTTCCTCGGCTTGGCCGCCGACGGCGCGGTGACGATTCGCGCGTGCGCGGGCGCGGAAGAAGACACGCTGGTGAAGCCGGTCGGCAGCGCCGATTTTGTGCCGATGATTCAATTCGGCACGATCCGCAACCTACGCTCCGACTCTGCCTACCCCCTGCAACGGGGCGATCAGCTCTTTATGGGCGATCCCAGCGCCATCCCCTACTTCCAGACCAACGCCCCGACCGCGCAGGGCACCTACTTGGTGCTGGAGCTAGTCTGACGAATGCGGAATGCGGAATGCGGAATGCGGAATAACGACGCACGCAGAATCTAGGGTTCATAACGGGGCAATCCGCGTCAGTTGAGAACTCACAACTCGTCGTTATTCCGCATTCCGCATTCGTCAGACTAGCTCCAGCACCAGGTAGGTGCCCTGCGCGGTCGGGGCGTTGGTCTGGAAGTAGGGGATGG
>JALYUO010000826.1 GCA_030853735.1 Chloroflexota bacterium | reverse complement strand
CTGCGGGACCGGTGATCATGGTGGATCGTGCGACGGAAACGCGCTTTCAGCCCGATGCTATCGTGCAGGAACACGACATCGTCAGTGGCATCGCGATCATGATCCGGGGCGGCGATCAGCCGTTCGGGGTGTTGAATATCCACACGGCCCGCCGCCGCACTTTCAGCCCGGCGGAGATCGGCTTCCTGCAAAGTATCGCCAATCTGTTGGGCAATGCCGTCGCCAGTCGACGCGCCGAAGAGAGCCGCGCCCAGCTCGCCCATACGCTAGAACTGCTGCTGGAGTCGGTGGGCGAGGGGATCTATGGCCTGGACCACAGCGGCCGCTGTACCTTTATCAACCATGCCGGTGCCGCGACACTTGGCTATAGCCCTGATGAACTGGTGGGCCAAGCGTTGCACCCACTCATCCACCACAGCTACGCTGATGGATCGCCCTACCCGGTGGCGGATTGTCCGATCCTACAGGCGCTAGTTGCCGGCCGGCATTGCCAAATAACGGACGAGGTCTTGTGGCGGCGCGACGGCATCCCCCTGCCGGTAGACTACTCTAGCTACCCGATCTTGGAAGACGGCGTAAACAGCGGCGCTGTGGTGACGTTTGTAGACATCCGCGCGCGCCGGCAAGCCGAAGCGATCCGCCTCGCCGGATTGGCCGCCGAAGAGGCCAACGTCGCGAAAAACGAGTTTCTCTCGCGCATGAGTCACGAACTGCGAACCCCGCTCAACGCCGTGCTGGGCTTTGCTCAGATCCTGGAGATGGGCACCACTACGCCGAAGCAAACAGAGAGCCTCGGCTACATTTTGCGCGCCGGCCGGCACCTGCTCACGCTGATCAATGAGGTGCTGGATATTACCCGTGTCGAGTCGGGCCAGGTGCTTATCGAGCAGGTGCCCGTGGTGCTGCGCGATCTGCTGCAAGAAAGCCTGGACCTCGTGCGCCCGTTGGCGATCCCCCGCCAGATCCACCTTACGCTAGAGCTGCCGGAGGAGCTGCCCCCCACCGTGCTGGGCGACCGCCTGCGGCTGCTGCAAGTGCTGTTAAATCTGCTGACCAACGCCGTTAAGTATAATCGCCTGGGCGGTACGGTCACGCTGCGCTGTGAGCCGGTGGCGGATCAGGTTCGCATCCTGGTATGCGACACCGGCCCCGGCTTAACGCCGGAACAGGTGGCGCGGCTGTTTACGCCGTTTGAGCGTTTGGGGGCGGAACAGACCGACACTGAAGGCAGCGGGCTAGGCTTGGCCCTCTCCCGCCGCTTGGTTGAGGCCATGGATGGCACCATTGGGGTCGCCAGCGTGCCCGGCGCGGGTAGCACCTTCTGGGTCAGTCTGATCGCCGGCTCACCGGCCGCCGCGTTGCCGGCTTCGTCGGCAGGTGGCGAGGTGGTGGTGGCGCGGCCCGCCGGCCCCCACACCATCCTATACATCGAAGATAATCTCTCCAACCTGCGCCTGGTAGAGCGGATTCTGGATAACCGGCCCGCCATCAAGCTGCTGACGGCCCTGCAAGGCCAATCGGGCCTCGACTTGGCCGTGGCGCAAGCGCCCGCCCTGATCCTGTTGGACCTGCACCTGCCCGATCTCACAGGGGCTGAGGTACTGCGCCGCCTACGGGCGAACCCGTTGACCGCCGCGACCCCCGTGGTGATCATCAGCGCCGATGCCACGCCGGCCCAGGTCGCATAATCGTCCACACGGAGCGGCCGCCCAGCGGCCCAGACCTGCCCGCCCAGCCCGGTCCCTTTGGCGAGCCGGTAGCCGATCTGGGGGGCAAAGAACCCCGTGCCGGCCTGCACGACCAAGTGCTGCTGATCCGCCGCGACCGTACTGAGGTAGCCATGCGGGGTATCAGCCAACGCCGCCGCACGGGCCACAATCACCGCCGCCAGGGTCGCCGGGTCGCGGTGCTGGAGCAGTTCGTACATCGTCTCGTGCAGCGCCACCAACTCGGCGCTCACTGGATCTTGTGGCGAGTCCCGTTGCTGCACACTATGCTCCTTCCGGCAACAATGCGTCTAGCACCTGTAAAAACTCCTGCACATCCAGGGGTTTGGTCAGATAGATATCGGCCCCCGCCCGCCGCAGGCGCGCGATCTGGGCCGGCGTGGCATCGGCGCTGACGATTACCACGGGGGTCGCAGCGGTCAACGGGTTCGCCCGTAGGCGACGCAGTACCTCAGCCCCGGTGAGATCGGGCAGGTGCAGGTCCAACAGGATCAGGTCGGGCGCTTGCGCCAC
>JALYUO010000804.1 GCA_030853735.1 Chloroflexota bacterium | reverse complement strand
GCTGCAGGTCGGCCCCGATCCATTCGGGGCCGACCTGCGCCGGTTACGCGCTGGTCGGTGGGCGGGGGGCAGCGACGGGTGTGCCGCAGTTGCGGCAGAACTCGGCACCGGGCCGCAGGGTTGCGCCGCAGGTGGGGCAGGGGAAGCTGCCGGCGATTGCGGATTGCGGATTGCGGATTGCGGATTGCTCCGGGGCCGCCATCGGTGTGGTGCTAGCGATGGAACTGGGCGCAGTGGTCACCGCCGGGGCTGGGGCGAGGCCGAGCGGCAACGACTCGGTGCGGGCTGGGGTCGGCATCTGGGGCGGCGCGTCTGAGGGGGGTGCCGCCGGGGGCGCGCCGCCGCCGTTGACCAGCGTGGTCAGGGTGGTTGCTACGCGCGGCAGTAGGCTGGCAAATTCGATGGGGATGGGGAAGACGATGGTCGAGTTGCGCTCGGTGGCGATTTCGGTCAAGGTTTGCAGATAGCGCAACTGGATCGAGGCCGGCTCGGAGCCGATGATGCGCGCCGCGTTCGCCAGCATCTGTGAAGCCTGGAATTCACCGTCGGCATGGATGATCTTGGCGCGCTTTTCGCGCTCGGCCTCGGCCTGGCGGGCCATTGCGCGTTGCATCGTCTGTGGCAGTTCTACGTCTTTTACTTCGACGATGCTCACTTTGATGCCCCAGGGTTCGGTCTGCTCGTCAATAATTTTCTGCAACTGCTGGTTGATCGACTCGCGGTGGGCTAGCATCTCGTCCAGTTCCGATTGGCCCAGCACGGCACGCAGCGTCGTTTGCGCGATCTGCAACGTGGCCCGCACATAGTCGGTCACGCGCGTCACGGCACGGCCTGGATCGACCACCTGGAAATAGAGTACAGCGTTGACGCGCACCGTCACATTGTCGCGGGTGATCACCTCTTGCGGCGGGATCTCGATGGTGACGACGCGCAGATCGATCTTGACCATGCGGTCCAGCACCGGCATGAGGAAAAACAGGCCCGGCCCGCGCGCTCCGGCAAAGCGCCCCAGGCGGAAGATCACGCCGCGCTCATACTCCTGCACCACGCGCACCGCTGAGGAAAACACGAAAAACAGCACAATCACTGCCGGCACCAATAGGGCTAAGGCTGGGATATCCATACAATGTTCCTTTCACGTCGTAGTAATGATTAGACCTCTAGCATCAGGGCGCGATACCCTGCTTGCACAAAATGATGATCCGCTGTCACCGCAGCAGTCAGCCCTCTTTCTGTATCTTCTCAAAAATTCGGGGTAAAGTCGGGTGACGACCTTCGCTAGAGCTGTTGCTCAGGCACAAAACCGGCCTGAGCGATGGGCGTGTTTGGAAATTTACCCCGAATTTTTGAGAAGATACCTCTTTCTCTCATGAACACAAACGAGATGCGATCAGTAAGACCCCACTCTTTGTCTCTCCGTGATTGATAGAGTTCCACACTTTGAGTAAAAAGTGGAAAATCCACGAAAATCACATGAATATTGGCAGTTCTGTAGCATCGTTGTATAAACCCAACAGCATTCATCCTGTTCGTAAGAGACAAGCCATCAGCCACTTCGGTTAAAATAGCGCTTGTTACCCACACTTCTTGGGCTGCCTCGACACGAGGCATTATTTTCAGTGCTTGTTGATGATACTGATCACGTCTGTTCAGAAACGCTTGCACGAAAACCGTGTCTATCAGTAGCCGCTCACTGCTCATGATTTTCAGTCATGCGTTTAGGGGTGCCGTGGATATAATGATCGTGTTGAATGCTCCAGTCTTCCGGGGCATCTATTGTGCCGGCTAACCGCTTTAGCAGATCCCAAGCATCGCCCTCTAACTCGGACCAGGACTCTGGCGCAGGCTGGATAGTCAGGAAGTAGCGCGTGTTGGGTTGGAGGTCTAACGGCGCGTCCGGTTGGAACGCCTGTCCATCAAACGTCGCGGTTACGATGCGGTCCATAGGAAGTACCTCGCTATTTTGCTTATGCCTCGGCCAGCGGGATCGTGTCCGGCGGGCGGGCGGCGGGCGCGACCTCTAGCGTCAAGCCGTCTATGGCCTGGATGATGACGGTTTGCCCCCGGCGCTGCTATGGGCCTGCCACAGTGGGCCTTCACCAATAAGGCTAAGACAGGGAAACCGTCAGACATACTATGCTCCCCTCACATTGTAGGAACGCTTAGAACGCTAGTAGTAGCCGATCACGGCTCGTTGTCGTCAGCCTCGCGCTTGGGGATGTCGTGGATGTAATGATCGTGGGCAATGCTCCAGTCCGGCGGCGTATCTCTGTTCTCAGCTGCGGGGTCAGCGGTGCCGTAGATGTAATGATCGTGGGCAATGCTCCAATCGGGCGGCGCATCTATCGCTAACTCCGACACGGACTCCGGCGCGGGCTGGATGGTGAGGCTGTAGCGCGTGTTGGGTGGTAGGTCTAATGGGGTGTCCGGCTGAAACACCCGGCCATCAAACATCGCGGTTATGATGCGGTCCATGGAGTTTACCTCGCTCTGCTACTCATGCTTCGGCTAGGGGGATGGTGTCCGGTGGATCGACGGGCGCGGGGCCGCTGGGCGCGACCTGTAGCGTCAAGCCGTCTATGGCCTGGATGATCACGGCCTGCCCCACGGCCAGCGGTCCGGCGGTGCTGTGCGCCTGCCACAGCGCGCCCTCGGCGAACACCATGCCGTTGGGAGCCAGCGCCGTCCGCACCGTGGCCGGGTCGCCGATCATGCTCTCGCGCCCGGTGACGGGCCGGCGGCGCCGGGCCTGCACGCCTTTGTAGACCCCGAAGAAGAAGATCGCGCCGATGCTGCCGGCCAAGCCCGCGATTGACCACAGCGACACTGCGGGTAGGCCCGGCGCTTGCGACGTGTCAATCAGCAGCAGACCACCGAGGATCAGCGCCGCGATGCCGCCCGCCGTCAAGATGCCGTGCGCGGTCATATACAGGTCGGCGATAAACAGCACGAAGGCGAAGCCGATCAGCGCCACGCCGGTCAGGTTGACCGGCAGTTGGCCCAGCGACACTAGGCCGACCAGCAGCATGATCACGCCCGTCACGCCGGGGAAGATCAGGCCGGGGTTGAACACTTCGGCGGTGAGGGCCAGCCCGCCCAGCGTGATCAGCGAATAGGCCAGTGTGGAATTGGTCAGCAGTTGCAAAAAGCTCTCGATGTTGTTCATCGGCGCGTCCACGATGGTTGCGCCGCGCAGATGCAAAGTCTGGGTGTTGTTGTCCACTTTGACCGTGCGCCCTTCGGCCTGGGCCAGCGCATCGGCTAGGGTGGGGGCGATGTAGTCCACAATATGCTGATCGACCGCTTGCTGTGCGCCGACGGCCACGCTTTCGCGGATGGCCTGCTCGGCCCAATCGGCGTTGCGCCCGCGCAATTCGGCGATGCTGCGGAGATGAGCGACCGAGAAGTTGGTCACTTTACGCAGCAGTTCGGCTTCACTGGTGCCACTGTTGGGGGTTTGGGTGGCATCGGGGCTGCTGCCGCCGCCAGTGCTGCCCTCAAAGACGGGGTGCGCCGCGCCGATGCTGGAACCAGGAGCCATTACCGCCACATGAGCGGCGTAGGTGATAAACACCCCCGCCGAAGCCGCCCACGCGCCACTCGGCGCAACATACACCATCACCGGCACGCGGCTGTTGAGGATGCCCTGCGTGATGCTTTCCATGGAGTCAAGCTGGCCGCCGGGCGTGTTCAATTCGATCACCAGCAGCGCATCACCCGCCTGCGCCGCCGTGTCCAGCCCGCGCTTGACATACGCCGCCGTCACAGGGTTGACATCCGCCGCAAACGTCAGCACCCGCACCACCGGTGCCGCATCCGCCGTGCGGACGGCGTAGGAAGGGGCTGTATCCCCCGAAAAAGAGGCTGCCCAGGCGCGGATCGGTCCGCCACCCGCCAGCAGCACATAGCCTCCAAGCAGACAGGTCAGGTAGAGCAATCGCAACACACGCATCGCCGGCTCCTTTCGCATACCTCTATATACGGCGCAAGGCCGTCCAGCGTTGCGCGCCTAGTTAATCGCGCTGCGCGGGCGTATCCTCGCGCGCTTTGGCTCCCGCCTCCATCACCGGCGCGCCCGCCAGCAACGCCTGCGGTTCGTTACTGGGGCTGGGTGCGGCCCCGTCGGGAGCCGTTTGGGTGGCCGGAGCGTCCAGCGCGTGGTGATGCCGCTGCTGATAGCGCAGCCCCAACCCGCCTGCGAGCAACACCAGCACGCCGATACCGACGACGGTGGGCACCACCCCAATCAAGTCGGCCAATGCTCCGGCGATCACCAGCGGCACCAGCAAGATGATGTTGGAGACGGTATAGAAGGCGGCAAACACGCGGGCACGGATCGTCTCCGGCGCGCGTTCCTGTAGGATCGTTTGCGCGGGCACCGAAATGAACGAGTTGGCGATGCCCAGGACGAAGGCCATGATGCCGATGATCACCTGAGCAATTAGCACCGGTGGGTTGGGCTGGCCGATTAGGTGCGCGCCCAGTTTCAGCAAGTCGTAGATCGAGACCAGAATCAACAGGCAGACGGCGGCGACGATCATGCTGTAGTTGATGATCAGCGCGCGGTTGCGCTCAGTGGCGAAGCGGCCCACCGTGGCTACGCCCACGACCAGCCCAATGCCGCCCGGCACCAGGATGAAATAGAGGTGGTCGGGGTCCACACTAAGCACCGTCTTGAGGAACCGCGTCGCCACGACCGCCACCATCATAAAGACGGCAATCGCCACCGACCAGTAGATGATGGCGATCATCAAGGCGGCATCGGCGCGAATAAAATCCCAGCCTTCGCGCAGTTCTTCCCACGTTTCGCGCGCTTTGGTCTGGAGGCTTTCCTGTTGACCGGCTACGGCCGTTGCGTCTGCGTTCTCTGGTTCCAGATTGGGTAAGCGCCAGGTTAGGAAAGCGCAGAGAGCGAAAAAGCCAAACAGGATGGCATAGAGCCAGCGGAAGCCGAGGAGGCTGTACAGGAGCGGGCCAAGAAACACGAAGCCGAGCAACTGCGAGACGGTGAGCGTCAGGTTGAACAGCGCATTGGCCGCAATTAACTTAGCGCGTGGTACCAACAGCGGGATCATCGTCGCTTCGGCGGGCGCAAAAAATTGGCTGACGGTGGAGAACACCAGCGTGTTGAGGTAGAGGACAGGCAGCACGAGGGCCGGATCGAACTTGTCGAGAACCACAGTCAGAATATAGAGCAAGACGGACACGCCCCGCGCCACGTTGGTGATGACCAGCATCCACTTTTTAGACTGGCGCTCAACAATGACCCCGGCAATGGCGCTAAAGAGGATCGCCGGCAGCGTAAAGGAGATCACCACCCCGGCGGTGGCCGTGGCGCTGTTGTTGGTGAGTTTGGCAACTTGCAGCACCAGGGCAAAGTTGATGATCTGCTGGGCCAGCTGCGAGAATAGTTGGGCCATCCAGAGGAACAGGAAGTTGCGGTTTTGCAGCACCGCGCCAAACCCGGACCCCTCGGCGGAGTTGGGCGCATTCGACATGGGGATCGCTTCAGCCATAAACAGGTATCCTCCGACCTCTCCCCCAACCCCTCTCCTAAAGAGAGAGGGGAGTAACGTTCTTCCGCCTGCGTCTCTAGGGCAGGGGAGTCGAGGGGGTCTCTTCTTCGCGGGATAGCAGGGTTTTCACCCGGCGCTCGAACAGGCTGCGCGCCAGCATGACGCTGTGGCCGCAGCCTATACAGACCATACGAATGTCGGCCCCAGTGCGTTGCACGCGCCAATCATAGCTGCCGCAGGGATGGGGCTTACGTAAGCGGTAGACATCCCCCAGCCGAATATCCAGCACGGTCATGGTTCGGCTCTTTCCGTCACATTGCAGCCACCCCCGGCGGGGCGGCCCACTCTGTGGCTATTATACCACAATCGAGGGCGGTTGCGATTAGATAAACCGCCTCGGCCAGGGCTTATGCGTTCTTGCGTTGCAGCGCGGTGGGCGGGCTGCGGGCACCCCGCCCGGACGGTGGGAGCGGCCTCCCGGCCGCGATGGCGCGTGGCATACCCCGATCTACTCGTCTGCTACCCCACCGGTGCGGT
>JALYUO010000801.1 GCA_030853735.1 Chloroflexota bacterium | reverse complement strand
CGGCCCAGGCGCACGTTCGCCACGTCGAGATGGCGCGGCGACCATTGGCCCGCCGGCAGCCAGGGCTGATTTACCTCGTCGAAGCAGACGAGCGTGCCGCCAGCGTCCAAGTAGTCGCGCAATTTCACCCGGTTGCGGACTAATTCCGCCTGATTGCTTTCGCGCGGCACCCATAGCGCCGCATAATCGTGCAGGTCGGTCGCGGCCAGTTCCCAGACCGGCAAGACGGCAAACTGCGGCGCGAACTCCTGATCCGCGTAGAAGGCGCGGTGAAAATGCACGCCGGAATAGAGACCTGCGATGCGCTGCGGCACCCTGCGCCGCCGTTCCTCGGCGTGCGTGGCTTCCTGCACGGCCCAGGACAATAGACGGGTGAAAAAGGTGCCCGCAATCGTCTGGCCGTGAAACAGGTGCGTGTCGGGGTCCAAGTTCGACGAGGCCACGATCACGCCGTTGCTCGAATGGCGATCAATATAGAGCCAGGCATCGCCGCGCGTGTTGCGGACCAACACCTCGGCCTGGGGCGGGGTCGCCAGATGGCCGTGGCAGCACCAGCGATCTTTGGCCGGGTGCCAGTGCAGATCGTGGCTGGTGTAGCCGGCGACAATGGGATGGTCGCTGGTCACCACCGGCTCCAGCGTGTCCTCGTGGCATTCGCCTTGCCACCGACAGCCGGGAAACCAGTCCGCCCATAGCTCGCCCAGCGCGATCAGCACGCCGCCGTGGTCAAGGAAGCGCGCAATCTGGTAGCGGCGGGCATGAAGCACTTCGCCGTCCGCCGAACGCGGCACCAGGATCAGGCTATACTCGTTCAGATTGACCTGCTCCAATTGCCCCAGGTCTATGACCTCGAAATCCGCCAGCAGGCCGCCCGCTTGCACGAGGTCGTGATGGTAGGAGACTCCAGAGGATAGGAAGGCTTTACGCAACATCGGAGGCATCCTTTCGTATTCGCTAAATCGTCTGATTCGCCAGTGCCAGATGATAGCGGGTGTAGTGGGCCAGTTGGGTTTGCTGCTGCGGGGTCAGCACTTCGCAGACCCAGCCCCAATGCACCGCCACCCAATCGCCGGGGACGGCGGCATCGGCAAAGCCGCGCGCCTCCACTTGGCGCACCACGCGCGTGCGCTGCGCGGGGCCGAGCGCCAGCTTGCCCTCGATCATCGTGATCGGCTGGCGATCTACCACCAGTTCGGCCCCTGCGACGGCTACCACTTTGGCCGCCGTGACACAACACTGGTCCATCGTTTCCAGCTTGTTCGCCACCTCGCCGACGCGGCTGTGGACATCCAGCACATGAAAATTGTGGTGCGGATGCGCGCCGGCCGGTGCTTTGCCCAGCACCCAGTCGCGCGTGCGGCCCTGCAACTGTTTGCCGAAGCGGGCGGCCAGTGCGTCATATAATTGGCGCACCTCGACGTGTTCCAACAGTTCGTTGCCGATCCAATACGCCTCCACCACGCGGCTATCGAACGGGTCGGGCAGGCCGTTGGCGCGCGCAATCAGTTGCAGATAGGGCAACGCGCCGGTGAACTTGTGCAGGAGCGGGGGCAGACCCGCATCTACCACCTGCGCGGTGCCGTATTCCAGCAGCAGCGTGTTGTCGTCACCGCCGCAATATTGCAGGCGGTTGGGCATGAAGGCGTAGTGAACGAAGCGCAACTGCCCGGCCAGCGAGCGCGTCGGGGTCAGCAAGGTGTCGCTCACACTTCGGCCTCCTGCATATCCGCCAATTCGCCGAACAGGGCGATTAACTCCTCAGCCATGTCGGTCGGCATCCGATCCAGGACCGCGCCGGCATACACGGTCACATACTCGCCCACGGCCAGATCCGGGATGCCCGCGACCGCCACCCAGCGCGGTTGGCCGGTATACAGCACCTCGGCCCGCCCCGGCGCAACCGTGATCACTTGGCACGGCACTGTTACACACATACGCCTGGTCCTTTCCAGCTTCACTGCATAGGCGGGCGACGACCTCACCCCCCCAACCCCCGCTCCTGAAGGGAGAGGGGGAGTTAGAGATAGGTTGTCATGGCGTGCTGTGGCGCTGACCGACCTCACCTCCCAACCCCCTCTCC
>JALYUO010000589.1 GCA_030853735.1 Chloroflexota bacterium | reverse complement strand
GGCGGGATCGGTCTCGAAGGCCAAGCCCGGCTGTGCAGGCGCGGCGGGCGCAGGGGCAGTGCGAGCGGCTAAGATCGCGGCCAGCTCGTCGCCGATACCGGCGGTTAGCGTGGCGGCATCGGGCACCGCGTCGCCGCTACCCAGGAGGGCGGTCAGCCGGCCCTGCAATGTTGCTTGTTCGGCAGGCGTTAGGCCCGCTGGTGGATTCACGGTCATGGGTTCCTCATAAGTTGGCAATGCAACGTGTCTCGGTTGCTGGGTTCATTTGTCGCGCCGTGCAAGCAGCCCGGCGTGGGGCCATCCTATTGTACAATATTGCGGGGGTCGGGCGAAAGGCGGGTGTTACCGCAACCTGTGTGTAACGACGGAGTACACCACGAAGACACGAAGACCACGAAGATTTCTTGTAGCTGTTCAGCGGTGTAGCAGTCGAAGGCGGTGCCGGCGGGCGAGGGGGCGAGCGGACCGGCCACGAATGGGGCCACGAATACACGAATGGGAGCGGACACGGGCAGAACGTACTAGGCTGGGGCTGGCCTGGTCAGCCCGGCGGGAGATTGCGAGGCGCATCGGCCGCATTCGTGTATTCGTGGCCCCATTCGTGGCCGGTCCGCTCGCCCCACCGGGTGGCACCGCTTCGTACCCGGCACGCATGATCTTGTCGGTTGTTGCTCCTTTGTCTGGGTTCAGACAGAACAGCGAGGTGTTAGCGCGCAGGCGGCGGATTGCGTATACTGGGAGAGACTGGTTGCAGCGAAGGGAGGAATAGCTAATGGTGCTTGCGATTGAGACTCCGACCATGCAGTTGCGCTTGGCGGGCGATCTAACCGACATCGATCTGGAGGCGCTCCAGGGAATGTGGAGCGATGCCCAGTATCTGCGGCTGACTGCGGATACTCTTCGCCTGATCGAGTTCACCGACGGCGTGCTGGAGGTCTTGCCGATGCCCACCCGCAAACATCAGGCCATTTCGCAATGGCTGTTTTTGGCGCTTTTGGCGGTGATCCAGCCTGGCGGCGGCAAGGTGTTTTATTCGCCGTTGCGGCTCCAGATCCGGCCCGGCAAGTATCGGGAGCCGGATCTACTCGCCTTGCTGGAGAGCAGCGATCCGCGTAATCGCAATGCGTTTTGGCTGGGAGCCGACCTCGTGGTGGAGATTGTGAGTCCCGACAATCCGCTGCGCGATACCCAGGTCAAGCGGCTCGACTATGCCGAAGGCGGCATCGCGGAGTATTGGATTGTGAATCCCCTCGATGACAGCATCACCGTGTTGCAGTTGGTGGGGACGGCGTACCGTGAGCATGGCGTGTTTCGACGCGGAGAGCAGGCGACTTCCGCGCTGCTGCCGGGCTTCGCTGTGCCGGTCGCGGCGGTGCTGGACGCGGAATGAGCGCCCAGCCCAGTCAGCAGCAGGCAGATGCCTATATGTTCCCGCCGGGCAGCGCATTGCCGCAGATCACGCGCGAACTGGCCTTGTTGTTGGGCGGCGGGCGGGCGTTGTTGCTGCAATTGGCGCACCCGCTGATTGCCGCTGGGGTGGCCGATCACAGCCGCTTTCAGGATGCACCCCAGGCGCGGTTGGAGCGCACGCTGGACCTGATGCTGACGCTATCGCTGGGCACCTGGGAGGCCGGGCGGCCCATGTTGCGGCGCTTCCATGCGGTTCATGGGCCGATTGTGGGGCGCTTGGCGGCGGCGGCGGGGCCGTTCGCGGCGGGCACGCCGTATAGCGCCGACGATCCCGCGCTGCGGCTGTGGGTGGCCGCAACGTTGCTGGATACCAGCCTGCGCGGCTACGAGTTGTTTGTGGGGCCGCTCTCGCTACAGCGTCGTCTAGCGTTTTATGCCGACAGCAGCGTGTTTGCCCGGCGGCTGGGCATCACTGCTGCCGCTTGGCCGCCGACGCTGGGCGCGTTCGAGGCGTATATGCAGGCGATGCTGACCAGTGACGTGCTGACCGTCACGCCGACGGCGCGGCGGTTGGCGCATGAAGTGCTGCACCCGCAGGGGGTCGGGCCGCCGGCGCGGGCGGGGGCGGGACTGTTGGGCTGGGTGGCGGCGGGAATGCTGCCGCCACGCTTGCGGCGCGCCTACGGCTTGCGCTGGACGGCGCGGCAGGCGGCGCGGTTGCGGCGCGGCGCGTGGCTAGGCCGGCACCTGTTGCCGCTGCTGCCGAGCGGGCTGCGCTATGTGCCCCAGGCGGGCGGGCCGCGCCTCGTGGAGTGGCTGTTGCGCCAGGGGCGAGGCACGGCGCTGCACTAGCCTCTGGCGACTAAGCGAGCATAGGACGACGCGCTATGGTAAACAGACACCAAGCGCGTTGGTGAGGGCCAGATAGGTGATCTTGGCAGTCTGGCTGCGGAAGGCGGCAGCAGTGGGCCGGAAGGTGCCGTCGCTATAACCGGAAATCACGCCATGACAGGCGGCAGTTTGGATGAATGGGTAGAACACGTTGCCCATGTCCACATCGCTGAACGTCGGGCTGCCGCGGGCTTGTAGGGGCCACCCGGCACCAAGCGCCGCGATCTTGATCAATTGGCCGCGCGTGACGGCCTGCGCCGGACGAAAGTAGGGGCGATTGCCGGCAGCACAAGGTTCGGCAGTGCCCGTTTGCGGATTGACCCCGCCGCAGGTATAGCCGCTCACGATGCCCCGCGCGGCTGCCGCCTCGATCACGCCGTAAAAGACGCTGCTGGACTCCACATCAGCAAAGGTGCCGCCGGCCAGTGGCGTGACCGGCGTGAGATTGAAGGTTAGCATCACGATTTTGGTCATCTGGGCGCGGGTGGTCAGATTGAAAGGGCGAAAAGTGCGGTCACTATAGCCACTTATCACGCTGCGACAAGCCAGATAGTAGATACTCTGGTAGTAATACATAGTAGGATCAGTTACATCACTAAAAAGGATTGTGCAGGGCGTGACCGTCGGCACTGGTGTAACTGTCGCGCTGAACGACACACTCGTGCCTGTCGCAGTGGCTGAGGCAAGCAGTGGAGTAGCGGTCGTGCTATCGGTGGGTGGGGGTGTCACGGTGCGGCTGAATGTGACGGTGATTGCTGGCGTGGCCGAGGGGCTGGAGGTAGGAGGGCTGAATGTGACGGTGATTGCTGGCGTGGCCGAGGGGCTGGAGGTAGGAGGGCTGGATGTGACGGTGGGACAAGGCACACCAGGCCGGAAGTGCGTGGTTTCTAAGCGGTCGGTAAACCCCCCATTCCCGCCGCCGTACACAAACACCTCGTTGCCAATGGCCGTGCCACCCCCGCCAGAGCGTGAACCGGCGAGTGGCGGCTCCCAACTCCAGCTGTCGGTGGCGGGATCGTAGATTTGTACCGTGTCCTGCGCGGCCGGTGCGTCGGTAGGCCGCAGCCCACTGAAAGGTGTACCGCCACCCATCACCCATAGCCGCCCGCCAACCACCGCACCCATCGCCGCAAACACCGGCTGCATGAGGGACGTGCGAGTATACCAAGTGCGCGCCGCAATGTCGTAGTCAAACAAGGTCGCTAGCGGTTGCTGCGCTTGATCGGCCCCGCCGGCAATGTATAGATGGCCCGCAATCACGCCGGTTACTGCGCCCATCGTGCGGGCGGGGATGTTGGGCAAGCTGGTATCCCATTGGGCCGTCACCGGATCATAGGCCCACAAATTGTTGCGGGGTACAAATACGTTGCCAATCGTCCCACCCACGACGTAGATCCGCCCATTGTCGTAGGCAGTGCTAAGATAGGCCCGTCGATCCGGCATTTCGTTCGGTGACATGGTCCAGGCATCTAGCGTAGGGTCATAGGTTTGTACCCACGTCTCTGCGCTCGTACTCAGGTAAAGACCGCCAAAGCTGTAGAACTTGTTCACGTTTGGCGCGTAGATGAGTGAGGGCGCGGTCGCCGAGAGGACCAACGATGCCAGCGGCCGCCAACTAGCGGTGAGGGGGTCGTAGCGGGCGACCCGCTTGATGCTTGAGCGTTCGCCGCCGGTGGCACCGCCCGCGATGACGACGGCTGTGCCGTCAGTGGTTAGCCCGACTCCGCGCACCGGCGGCGGATAACTGCCGGCCTCAGTCCAGGGGTCTATGGTGCCCCAGCTGCCGCATTGGGTCGGGGTGGGCGTGCTGGTGGCCGTGGCGGTGGGTGGGGTGCCGGTCAGCGTCGGCGTGGGGGTGATGGTAGGACAGCGCGTACTCGGAATGCTCGCTGCCGCTTCGACCGTGTTCAGGTCGCCGCTGTCTGCCAAGCCCGCAACCGCGATCACTCGGTCGCCCACTGCCGTACTGCCCAGCAATACGCGGGCTTGTTGGAGGGACGGTCCGGCGTGCCAACCGTTATCGAACGGATCGTAGATTTCGCTAACGGGTAACGCGCTGGGCAGCGCGCTATCTAGGCGCGACGCGCCGCCACTGACAAAAGGCTGCCCCCCGCCGAAGACCCACAACTGCCCATTGACCACCGCACTACCCGCCCCGTAGAGGGGTAGGGGAAGATCGGGGAGGAAGCCGCGCTCATACGTTGCCAAGTCATAGACTTGCACCGCCGACAGCGGTTGCGCCGCGCTATCGGCCCCGCCCGCGATCAGCAAGCGGCCGTTGATGACCCCCCCGGCCGCTCCTACCGTGTCACGCGGCAAGGTGGGCAGCGTGGTCGTCCAGCTATCAGCGATGGGATCATAGTCCCACAGCTGAATCTGGGTCGTGAAATGGACGGTATTAGCTCCGCCGGCAAGATAGAGGTGACCGTTCCAATAGCCACCAGTCATGCCGGAGCGCGGAGCCGGTAGGGGCGCGCCACTAGACCATTGGGCAGTCAGCGGGTCATAGATTTGAGTGGCAACACTGGTAGTCCAGGGATCACTTTCGCCGCCGAAAACATATAGTTTGTTGGTATTGGGGGCATAGATAACGCTGGACCCCGCGACGGGGATAGGCAAGGGCGGCAATATAGTCCAGTTATCGGCAAGTGGGTCATAGCGGCGCAGGTCAGCCAGATAACCGGCGCTACTCAACCCCCCGACCGCATAAGCTGCCGTACCGTCACTCGCTGCTCCGATCCAGCGGGCCGGCGCGGTCAGTGAGGCTACCGACTTCCAGGCCGTGAAACCGGGCGGACCACAGGTGGGGGTCGCGGTCGCGCCGGCGGGGGGCATAGAGGTCACAAAATGTGGTGCGGCGCGACTACTTGTTGGGCGGACATCCGCCACACTGAGTAACAGGGCAAGCAGCAGCAACACTCCTCCGGCAGCAACCCCGAAGCAAGTGCCACTTTGCACACGCCCAGACGTGTTGTTCAAGGCCCACCACAAGGAATCTCACAGAGTGGACACCAAGTGTAGCTTGCAGTGCAATCACTTGTTGCATCCACCACTTCAAAATCATAGAGGTGAACACGAGTTAGGTTTTCATACAAATCATCATTATTCCAACCTGTGCCGGGTGTAGGGTCAACCGTCCATTCGGCGTGCAGACCCATATGTGGATAACCGGGAGTGTTATCAGTATCAGCAATGATCGCTCCATAGTTTTTCAGAGCGATTATAAATATTTGTGTTTGCGGGCAATTATTACATTCTAAAGTGAAATTGTTCCGCAGGCGCAAATGCGTACCCATCGGCAACGCCGCAGGGGTTGTAGCGGGCGCAATACCGTCCGAATAAGTAGCGGGCCATATATACCCTGCTGAGAATCCGTTGCCTGGACAGGGTGATTGTCCAGCGCCTCGGAAGCCTAGGCTGTTGTTAGTACAGCGCACTTTTTCTGAGGCTACAGTGACGCGGATCGCGTGATTGATACTACCACTAGCGACTTCAGCATAGCGCGGGATCAATGGGTACATCGGTAGCCCTGATGCATCTGCACTGGGCCTACCCGTTGGGCCGAGAGTCGGGCGAACCGTGTTGGAGTTCAACGACCATTGAGCAGTTGAACCTGCATCCCAGTTACCACCTTGTCGTGGATAGGAGTTATACATCTCGTATAGATTACAGGTACGTTGATCCACCACAATCACATGGCGATCCGATCCAGTGAAAGGTAGGGGAGTGCGTGTATTAAATGTAGGAGTTGGCGTGACGGTTGGGGTTCCAGGCCCGACAGTTGGGGTATGAGTGGCCCCGCTCTGGATTTTGGCCCAGGTCGGAATAGGTGCCGGACCGAAGTCGCTGTAGGAAGTGTAACGCGGAAAGACTGTGACACTTGGGACAGGTGTAGTAGTTTCCAGATATGTGATCTCAAATCCTTTGTGCTTGCCCGGCTCACCAGGCTCATCACCTGCACGAAATTGTAGGTCTATGACACCATAGGTATTGCCGGTCTTACCCAAGAAGTTGATCATTGTGGTGCTATCAACCGTCGTGGGTCGTGCGTCAACCCGCGCGTAGAAAATGCTACTGCTGGGGAACACAGGGCAGGTACCAGAAACCACGTCAGCCTGTAGCGCGGCAGGTCTCCAGAGGACGACTCCTAGCAAAATAGCAGCGCCGATATCCAGAAACCACGCTTAGATCGCATTGTAGCCTCCGTGTAAGATGGGAAATACAGAGATAGTGACGGCTTCTACAAGTACCGTTACCGTCCCGCAAATATTAGCATATTTAATTGCCTATGTCAACGGTCTAATGTTAAGAGTTGTGCTTTATAGCTTAGTAGGGCGATGTGCTAGTTCGATTGATTACGGCTTGTTTAAAATATCACTTATATTAGCTGCTTTTGCCTATCACCGGGATTTGGAGCCTGAATCTACGAGTTGTAGTGGTTATCAAGCGGTGAGCCA
>JALYUO010000587.1 GCA_030853735.1 Chloroflexota bacterium | reverse complement strand
CAACAAGAGCGCGAAGGCTGTAGCAACCTTCGCGCTCTGCGTATCTTTGGGGTGAAAGCGATCTAGCGGTGCAACACCGTGGGCACGGAAACCACCGCGTCGTCGTTGGAGCCGCCGTTGACGACGGCGGGGGTGCGGTAGTCGCTGGTGAGCGGCGCGGGGGTCGCGGGCACGGCTATCACACCGGTGGGCGTGAGCGAGTCCTGGGCGACGCGGGCGGCCACATCCCGGCCCGCCAACAGCGCGCCGTCTGAGTTCAGGTACTCCCACGCGCCGAAGCGCCCCGCCGAGTAGATGTCGTGGCGGCGGAGCCAGTCGAGGATCAGCGCCACCTGGCGCGGGCGGTCGTGCGTGTAGACGACGTAGGCGTAGTCCAAGTTGAGGATGTCGGCCACCAAGATGCGGTCCTGCGGGGTGAGCAGGCCGGCTTTGATCGTGTCGGCAATGCCACGTTCGATCAGGCCGTCGCGCGAGACCGGCTTGTGGGGCGAGGTGCTGATTTCGAGGGTCAGGCTGCTGGTGCCTGCAGGCCGCACATGGGGCGAGGCGTTGCCCTGCACAAAGATGCGCTGCATCACGAACTCGTGTTCCGGGTAGTAGATCCAGTGCTTATCGGTCACATCGGGGCGGTCAATGCCCAGGTTGACGCAGTAGATCGGCACGTTGATCAGCCCGGCGATGGCTTCGCGCACCGCTTTGGGCATGGCCGGCACCACCTTCGCCAGTTCGGGCAAGGGCATAGTGTTGATCAGCCGCTCGTAGCCAACCTCTTCCGTGCCGTTGATCGTCACCGAGCGGCGATACACGTCAATGTTGGTGACGCGGCTGTTGACCCGCGCGTTGGGCACACCAGGCAGGAAGGCATCCATGAACGCCTGGATGCCGCCGTAGAGCGGATAGAAGAAGCGCGAGTTTGGCCCCAGGTCTTTGCTGCCCTGTTGCAGCGCGCCGTCCAGCACCTGGTCCAGATTGGGCAGCGGCACGCGCCCGCCCATCCAATCGTGGGTCATCTGGGTGAGGGGCACGGTCCACAGCTTCTGGTTGTAGGGGATCATGAAGTGCTTGGCGATGCCCGCGCCCATGTGCCGGTAGATAAACTCCTCGAAGTTCGCCGCGCCGGCTCCGCCTTCAGGCCACTTCGTTTGCGCTTCAACCAGCCCTAACAGGCATTCTTTGACCGCTTCAACCGGCAGGCCGTAAGTGTTGGCCTGGAAGGGATAGGGCGTGTAGGTCTCTTTTGAGTAGACCCAGGCTTCGCGTGGCTGGAAGTGCATATTGTCGCCCAGCAAGCGCGCCGTCAGCTCCTGTGCGTAGGGATCGCGGGTGAAAATAATGTGGCCCGCGTAATCGAAAATAAAGCCGTCGCGCTCTTCCGAGCGGCAGGTGCCGCCAATCTTATCGTTTTTGTCGAGCAGCAGGCTATCCCCCGCCGTATGATACGCGGCGCTCAGACCCGTCGGGCCGGCTCCCACAATCACCGTCGAGAAATGGTCCTTGTTCATCCCCTGATTCCTTTCTGAATTATGACCCCGGCGTATGATCTAGGCCCATGAAGTAGGCAACAACAGACCCAGCCTAGAGCATTCTGCCTACAGCAGAACGCCCAGGCGTGATCGTTCACGCATGATTCCAGGGGCGGCATAGCCTAAAAACCCGGCACGAGATCGCCCTTGACCTCTTCAATGCCGTACACCTACACTAGGCGAGGAGCTACTACTACAATGTAGAAGCGCAGTACGAAACAGCTTAGAGCATTTAACGTGCCACAGGCAATTGGTTGTTGCATTGTGTGGCGATAATTGATGGGCCAAGGCGGCAGCATAGTAGAAGTTGCATTTTGTGATGTAATTTTGACGAAAAAAGGGGACTTATTGATTTACAATGCACACTCCGTCTGGTAAGATAACCGCGTTGCTCATGGGAACGGTATCCCCACTCACACGGGTGTTCCCACCTGAATTAACCGCAGGCGATCCGGCCCACGATAATGGTGCAGAAAGCACAATATACCGATTGCTGCGCGGTTTGCTAAAGGAAAGGACGCGAAACGATATATGTCACGCCTGAAAGTTATGATTTCGACAGCGGCTGGAGTTGCCGCCGTCAGCACACTCTCCCTTGTGCTTACCCCGGCCTCTCCGGCCGCCGCCGCCGTCAACAGCTATTCTTATGGTCAATGCACCTATTTTGCCAAGCTAGAACGCCCGGACGTGGGCAACCACTGGGGCGATGCGCGCTTCTGGGATAACAGCGCCCGCGCCGCCGGCTTCCCGGTAGACGGCAGCCCCCGCGTCGGCGATGTGGTGGTGTTTGAGCGGGGCGTGCAGGGCAACAGCCCCTACGGCCATGTCGCTATCGTATCCTCCGTCAACGGCAGCCAGTTTACGACGGTCTCGATGTGGGGCAACGAACGCAGCGGTAAGATCCACGTTAACACCCACCATACGGGAGCGGGCGTGAGCTTCATTCACCGCATGGGCACGGCGACCAGCAGCACCAAGACGGCGGCCAAAGCCACCGCGACTAAAGCCGCCGTGACCAAAGCCGCCACTGCGAAAACCACGGCAGCCAAAGCGGCGGCGACCAAAGCCGCTGCTGCGAAAACCGCCGCCGTGACTGCGGCGAAGACGAGTGCCGGCCAAGCCGCCACTGCGAAAATGGCGGCGGCGAAGGCTGCCGCGACCAAAGCCGCCACTGCGAAAACCGCCGCCGTGACCGCTGCGAAGGCCAGCGCCAGCAAAGCCACCGCCGCCAAGACTGCCGCAGACAAAGCTGCTGCTGCGAAGGCCAGCGCCAGCAAAGCCACCGCCGCCAAGATTGCCGCAGACAAAGCTGCTGCTGCGAAAGCCGCTGCCGCGAAAGCCGCCGCGACCAAAGCTAAGACGACCAAAAAGAAGTAGATTAGCGGTCGGAAGCAGAGGGCCGTCCGCTGGGGATGGCCCTCTGCTTATTTAGGGGGCGAGCCGTGCGCCGTCGCGCGGGAAGAGCGTGGCCTCGCGGATGTTGCTCAGGCCGGCCAGTTGCTGCACGAACCGCTCCAGCCCGATGGCGAAGCCGCCGTGCGGCGGCATCCCATAGAGCATGGCTGCCAGGTAGCCGGCGAACGGTTCCGGTGCGAGGCCGGCCTGGGCCAGCGCCGCCAGATAGTCGCTGTAGCGGTGCAGGCGCTGGCCGCCCGTCACCAGTTCGGTGCCGCGCAACAGCAGGTCGAAGCTGTTGGAGTAGGCCGGGTCGGCCGGGTTAGGCTGGGTATAGAACGGGCGCTTGCTCATTGGGTAGCCGGTGACGAACAGGAAATCCGACCCGTGCGTGGCGGCGGCCCAGGCACCCAGCGTGCGCTCATGGGCGGGAGCCAGATCGGGTTCGCCCCGGCAATCCTCGCCGGTTTGCTGCCAAATCAGCGTCTGCGCCGCCTGAAACGTGATCTGCGGGATCGGCTCCGGCACCGCAGGCAGGGTCACGCCCAGCAGGGTCAGATCGCTGGCGTGCTGGTCGCCCAGGTGCGCCATGATGCCGCGCAGTACCACGGTCAGTAGGGCCATGACGGTCGTGTGGTCGGTGATGAAGCCCATCTCAGCATCCAGGCTGACGTATTCGTTGACATGGCGGCTAGTGTGGTGGGCTTCGGCGCGAAATACCGGTCCCACCTCGTAGACCCGCTCGAACACGCCAACCATCAGTTGCTTGTAGAACTGTGGCGACTGGGCCAGGAAGGCGCGCCGGCCAAAGTAGTCTACCGGGAAGACGCCGGCCCCGCTTTCACTGGCCGCCGCCAACAGCTTGGGCGACTGGATCTCGGTGAAGCCTGCCGCATCGAGCGTGGCGCGAAACGCCGCCATGATGCCCGCCTGCACCCGAAACAGCGCCCGTTTGGCTGGGTGACGCAAGCCCAGCGGTGCATGGTCCAGGAAGGTATCCAGCGTGGTGGTGAGCGCGGGCTTGTTGATCGGGAAAGGCAATGCCTCAGCGACCGGCGTGATCACCTGCACCACTGGGTCATGCAGTTCGACCCCGCCGCGTGCCTGCGCTTCAGCGACCACCCGGCCTTCAAGCGCGATTACCGTCTCCACGCCCAGCCCCTGGAGCGGAGCCAGGGCCGCTGGGTCCGCCGCCACTGCCTGCGCGATGCCGTAGCCGTCGCGCAGCAGCACGAAGTTCACTCCGCCCATGCGCCGCGTCTGGTGCAGCCAGCCGTGCAGCCGCACTCGTTCCCCAAGATGGCCGGCCAAGTCCGTTGTGCGTATCGTTTCCATTGATGACACCTCTTTCCCACAAAAACGCAAACCCCCGTCCTCTGCGGAAAGGACGAGGGGGGATCTCGTGGTGCCACCTTTCTTCGCCCCGGCGCGCCGGAGCCTTGTGGCCCGTTAGCGGGGGCCAGTCGGGATCGCTCAGGAGGGTCGTTCGCGGGAAGTCGGATGCCGCCTTGCAGCCAGGGGCGGCTCTCTGTGTTCCGGGACAACCCGCTACTCGTCTCCGTCATCGCGTCCACCCCCATTATAGCGCGCCCCGTGGGGTAACGACATCCGTCTACAGACCGATTCCGATAGCCAACGCTTGCAGGCTACTGAGGTGGCGCGTATAATGCAGCACATGAACACGCCGCCCGCCCCCGTCATGCCCCCGCCGCTCCCGCCGCCCGCCCCCACCCGTAGCACAGCGCACGTTTTACGTTTTACGTTTTACGTTTTACGCCTGCTGCCGGCACTCACCGCGTTAGTCAGCATCCTCGGCTTGGGCTTGGCGTTGCGCGTGGCAAGCCTCCAAGAGGCAGCGGGCCATGATGTACGCGGCGATGAGCTAGATTATGTCATCCCGGCGGTGACACTGGTCCGCACCGGGCAGTATCTGGACACCTTTTTGACCGAGCGGCGCACCTGGACGCGCGTGCCGTTGAACAGCCTGCTGTTGGCGGCGGCTTTCGCCACCCAGCCGCCCCTGCCGGCGGGCACAACGGTGGGTGATACGGCGTTGCTATGCAACTACCTGGCTGCCGGGCAATTGGCGCTGATCGGGGTGAGCCTGGCACTGGTGGGGTTGATCATGGGCTTGGCGACGGCGGCGTTCCCGGCGCGACGACGGGCGGCGGCGGTCTGGGCGGGCCTGGGGGCGGCCTGCTATCCCCCCTTCATCCACAGCGCCGCGCAGCAGCTCCTAAGCGAAACGCTGTTCATGACCCTAAGCATAGCCGCCCTGGCCGCCCTGGCTCAGTGGACTCCTCGGCGCGGCGCATGGACTTGGCTGGTGATCAGCGGCGGGCTGCTCGGCCTAACCGCCCTGGCGCGCCCGGTGGTGGTGGCATTTCTGCCGTTTGTGGCGCTGTGGCTGTGGGCCGTGGGCCGTGGGCCGTGGGCCGTGGGCCGTGGGCCGTGGGCCGTGGGCCGTGGGCCGTGGGCCGTGGGCCGTGGGCGGTTGCCAGTCGGCGGTCGGCGGTCGGCAGTCGGCGGTGAGAACTCAGAACTCAGAACTCAGAACTCAGAACTCGTCGTTATTCCGCAATCCGCATTCCGCATTCCGCAAGCCGTCGTGCGGGTTGGGGCGCAGACCGCTCTGGTCACAGGGGTGCTGCTGGCGACGATTCTGCCGTGGACGGTGTATAACTACGCCATGTACGGACGGCTGTTGCTGCTGGATACGGCTAACGTCACCGCCTTCTGGCATTACAATAATTTTAGCGGCGTGAACGAGAACCGGCTGATCGAGCAGTTGCCCAATCCGGCGGACCGGCAGGCGCTGATTGTGCGCGAGGGGCTGGCGAACATCGTGGCGCACCCCGACCGCTTCGCGGCGAATGTGGCGGCCGGCCTGGGCTATACCTGGCATCTGGAACTGCAATCGGCGGTCTTGCCCAACGCCTGGGATCTGACCCGGCGCGATGCCGACGTGCCGGATGTGTTGCCGGGCGATGCGGCGTTCCTGCTGGTGAGCCTGCTAGGGCTGGCCGGGCTAGTGGGTCTGGGCCGACGTGCGCCGGTGGACCACGCCGGGCGGGTGCGGCGGGCGCTGCTCTGGTGGGTGGTGTGTATGCTGGCGCTGGGGGCGGTCATTCCCTATGATGCACGCTACCGGATGCCCATCGCCCCCGCGCTGATCATCTTCGCGGCGGGGTTGCTGGCGCAGGCGGATTGGCGACGGGTGGCCGACCCGCGCCGTTGGGTGGCGACCGTGCGGCAACAGCCCGGCGCGGCGCTGGTGACAGCGTTGCTGTGCGGCTGGGTGCTGCTGAGTGCGATCACGCCGCGTATCCCAGCGGCGCTCCAGGCGTTGGCGCGGGCCGCGCAGGCCGACCG
>JALYUO010000585.1 GCA_030853735.1 Chloroflexota bacterium | reverse complement strand
CCGGGTCTTGGCTCTGGACGGGGCGGTCTTAGCGACCGCGCAGCGGTAGAAACATACCACGCGCCTCGCCGATGGTGACACGCGGCTTGCCGTCCAGCGGCACGCGGTAGAGCGTGTCAAACGGTGCGTCCGTGGGTTGCGGGTCATAAGTGATGATCAGCGCCGCACCGTCAGGTAGCAAACCCAGGCAATAAAACGCGACACCGCCGGGAAACGGCGCACCCAGCGGGCGCGTTTGCCAAGTGCCGGTGGTGTGGTCTGCCAGCAGCAGACTCGGTCCCTCGGTCGTCGCGCCGCCCAGCAGCACCCGCCCGGCGGGCAGCGCCGCGAGGGCAGTCGCCGCCTGCTCCGCCGGCACGAGGTCCAGCACGCCCGTCGCCGGGTCGTAAAACCGCAGTTGCGGCGCATCTAAGCGGGCGTAAGCGGCTCCACGCACCGTGTCACTGATTAGCTGCGCCCCACTGAGAGCCAGCGTCGTGCCGCCCGGCACCCAGTTAAGGCCGCTGGGCGCGAGGTCGCTGGGGATGGTAAACGGCTGATCGCTGACGATGCGTGGCGCAAGGCCCGTCCAGTCCAGCGTAGCGATACGCCAGTCGCGGTCGCCGCGCGACTCGACCACCGGCAGGCCACGGGCCGTGTGGCGAATCACGCCGCCATAGAGCAGGTAGTGGCCGTCGGGGCTGAAGTTCAGGCTTGCTTCTTCGCGGGGGCTTTGCAGCGGCAGATCGGCGACCGCGCCGGGCGTATCGGGCCGTAACGCCCGCAGATGCAACTGGGTATCAACGTTGCCGGCGGTGTACTGCCAGAGCGGGAAAGCGAACACGCCCGGCACAGGCAAGTAAGCGATCTGCACCGTAGCGGCCTGCCGCGAGGCCAGCGACGCAGTGATCACCAGGCTGCTCCCACCCCCGCCCGGCTGGTAGATGCCCAGCAGGCCACGGTCTACTGAGGGCCGCGTCTGCACCCGTGGGGTGGGCACCGGCAGGCGCTGGGCATAAACCAAGCTGTTCGCGCCCACAGCGAAGCTGTCAATCTGATCCGTCACCTGCTGCACCTGCCCGGCATCCAGATCGGCCAAGTAGAGCGGACCGATGGTGTGCAAGCTGGACTCGATGAGGACGGCTAGGCTGCCGCTGTTGCGGAAAACCGCCAGGACTTGGTGGGCGGTGCCGGCGGTGATCGGCAGGGTGCGCGGGGCAAAGCCGGCCCGCCAGACGTGCAACGTATAGGCCGGATCGGAAGAACCATTCGCTCTGGGTGTGAAAGCGGGGTCCGTCTGGATATAGGCTAATGCCGCGCCATCATCGGTGGCCGCCAGCAGGATGCGGTCGCCGGACGCAGCCGCGACCACCAGGGTCGCCTGCCCTGTCGCCGCGTCCCAGCGTTGAATCGCGCCGGCGCGATCCACATAGACCAGCCCGGTGAGCTGGGTGGCATCCCCCCCGGCGGGCGCGGACACAGGGGCGGGAAAGAGAATTGCCAGCCTACCGGCCAGCACCAGGGCGATTAACCCCAGCGCCGGCACGGCGACCAGCAACACCATTTTCAGCAAGCGGCGCGACATTCAGGGTTAGCGGTGGAAAATCACGCCGATTTTGCCGA
The DNA here is from genome assembly GCA_030853735.1 of Chloroflexota bacterium. GTDB lineage: Bacteria > Chloroflexota > Chloroflexia > QHBQ01 > JAICKM01 > JAICKM01. The sequence goes on along the minus strand of JALYUO010000585.1, from coordinate 883 downwards.
AGTCAATGCGGGAGCCATCCACCAGCAGCGAGGGCGTGCGCGGCAACAGGCGCGCCCCGTTCAGCTTGCTGTAGTTGGTGGATTGCAGGTCTTCGATCAGGTAGTCGCCGTCGCGCCGAATGATGCGGGCGTGCCGCCGCGACACGCCGCCCTCTTCACCGCCGTAGGGAGTCATGTCCACATCAGGGAAGATCGGCGGCTCGCTGAGGGGATCTTCGCGGCCCACCAGGATGTCGTCCTTGTCGGGCAACGGGATGACCGCGCCGCCTTGCAGCAGTTCGAGGCGCGGCTGACCGGTGCCGGTCACACCTGCCACCCCTTCGGCGGGGAACGGTGCGGTGCCGGCGACTGGTGCAGAGACCGCCAGGGGCGCGATCTCCTGGGCCCCCACAGGCATAGGAGCCGCCGCTGTGTCGAGCGGCAGCTGATTCATGCTACCCATATCGGTCACAACCGGGGCCACCGGGTCGGCCATGACAGTGACAGCTTCCACAGCGGTATCTACCGGAGCCACAGCCGGCATCACGGGAGCAGCCGGGGCAACCGGCATTGCCGCCGCCGCCGCCGCCGGACGCACCAAGCGGTTGCCACAATGCGGGCAGAACACGTCTTCTGCGTCTACCGTGTTGCCGCAGTTGGGGCAGGTAGTCAAGGGTTCCGCCGCCACGGGCGTGCCGCAACGGGTGCAGAAGGTCGCACCAGGGCGCAAGGGCGCGCCACAATTGCGGCAGGGCGGAGTTTCCACCGTGCCGACCGTAGCGGGAGCCATCGTGCTGCCGACGGTCGTGGCGGTCATGGTGTTGTCTGCCGCACCGCCCGCGCCCGCGCCGACTGCGCCGCCAATGCCGGCACCAACGGCCGCGCCGACGGGACCACCCACCAC
>JALYUO010000730.1 GCA_030853735.1 Chloroflexota bacterium | reverse complement strand
CACCAGGGGTGTGACCTGCGGCGCGAACCCCCGCTCGGCGATTGCGGATTGCGGATTGCGGATTGCGGATTGTTCTCCGCTAGGGTCCAGGGTGGTGCCGGCTTGCATTAGGGTGTAGAGGGCGCTGGTCTCGGCTTCGGGGTCCAGGCCCAGGTCGGTGGTGAGGACGGCGCGCAGGGTGCTGAATTGCTGCAAAGCGCGGTCGCGGCGGCCCAAGCGGTAGTAGAAGCGCATCAGTTGGCGCGTCACATCTTCGCGGTAGGGGTCGGCGGCCAGCAAGCGGGCGGCGGCGGTCGCGGCCGCGGCCCAGGCACCGTCGGCTGCGGTCCCGGCGATCACGCGGCCTAGCGCGGCCAAATACGCTTGGCGCAGCCGTTCGCGTTCCAGCAGCACCCAGTCGTCGTAGTAGCCGATGAGCAGATCGCCCCGGTAGAGGTCCACGGCGGCTTGCTGGGCCGCGATGTCGGTGGGATCGCGCAGGGCGGCCTCGAAGCGCCGCACATCATGGTCCAGGTCGGCGGCGGGGTTGAGGCGCACGCTGTCGCCCTCGAACAGCAGCACTGGCGCTGCCTGTGTGCCCGCCGGCGAGCGCGGTTCGAGCAGGGTGCGGATGCGCCAGAGCGCGTCGCTGAGGTTGCGGCGGGCGCGGCGCTCTGGCTGGTCGCCCCAGCCCAGCCCGGCCAGCAGGCTGCGCGGGTGGCTGCGGTCGTGCGCGGTGAGCAGATAGGCTAACACCAGCGCCGCTTTTTGGGGGGTCGGCAGGGGTAGCGGCTGCCCGGCCCGCTCCAGTCCCAGCCCGCCGAACAAGCGCACCGTTAATGTCGCCATCGATCCATCCCTGTCATAGGCCGCATTATAGCATATTGTGTACATGATATTTACCCTCCGTTGTGCGTCTATCTTGGCTTGTCAATGTAACAGTTCCGTCTGGGGGCAGGCCGTCCTCGAATACGGAACGAATACCCGAATGACTGGGGAGCCGCGGGCGAGATAGGGGTGGGGCAGGCAGCGCCGGGCGGAGCCGCCTCCTACAATAATCCGTCTATTAGCCGGCGACAGGCTTACGAGACTGAACTGTTACTTGTCAATGGCGTTCCGCCGGGCGAGACTGCGGGTTATTTTTACCCCTCTATATATAATGACATTAAGGAGGGGGGTTAGAGGACATCGTCTATAAAGTGCCTAATAATAGGCATAATTTTTCTAGGCTTGCGGCCCAAAAGGGCTGAAATTTCACTAATTATTGAATGGATTATGATTTTGGCGGCGGTGAAAGGCCGTTTAATGGATTGTGATCGGTGGTATGAGTCGTAAGGCGTAGAGGGAGTAGGTCTTTGGTCGTAGCGCCTATCAGTCTTGTGCCGTAGGAAGTATAGCTCGGAAGGCGGAGGGTTGCTCAGACTTTCGATGGATGTTGGTGGTTCTGCGTAGGCGGTCAAGGGCCAGTTAGCCCGTTGGCTCGGCCAACCCCGCGCACAGCCGTGCGCTACTACAGCCGCTCCCCAACGTGCCAACTGGCCGTTGACCGGCCTACTGAGGGTAGCGGTAACGGTGTGGTCTAGCAAAGCTGTCGCCCGTTCACGAGTGGCGTGTCATCGGCCAACCCCGCGCACAGCCGTGCGCTACTACAGCCGCTCCCCAACGTGCCAACTGGCCGTTGACCGACTACTGAGGGTAGCGGTAACGGTGCGTAACTGTTCCGTCTGGGGGCAGGCCGGCTCCGCCTACGGCACGCATACGGGCATGACTGGGGCGCTGAGGGCGCGATAGGGGGGCAGCCAGCGCCGGGCGGAGCCGCCTCTTACAATCCGTCTATTAGCGGGCGATAGGCTTACTGACTGAACTGTTACACGTAGCGGGGCAAGGGCGCGCAGAATGGGTTAGAGGGTATAATAGCGGAATACAAGTGTATAGCGGTGGCATCCATGAATTGCGTGCCTAGTGGCACCCTGGCCCTTGCGGTGCCCTATGAAGGAGCCAACCTGCCCATGATGCGCCCACCCGTCGCCCCGCCGCCGCTCTTGCGCGACTACTACGCGCTGATCGCGCACCCGCACGCGGCGCAGGTGCTGCTGGTGCGGCACGCCGCCGGCTGGGGGCTGCCCCATCAGCGCACGGAGGGTACAGGAATAGGGATAAAACAAGTAGAAATCAAGAAGTATGCAGTGTTTGCAAAAGCTCTTCTAAATCCTTTTGTTCCACGAACATTCCCATACGTTCACATATATCTCTTCCTTCTTCAGCTGTTTCTCTCGCCCTATCTAGTCTGTTGGTGCTTGCGTAGATCTGTGCCAAACGATATTTGTTGAGCGCAATTAAGCGACGTTCTTCCCAAGAACTAGCCATTTGCAGGCTTTCAGCAAAAAATAATTCCGCGAGATTGACGTTACTTAGTTGAACTTGATAATCACCTCTTCTATATCTGTTCCAAGCTAATCCACGATTCCATCCTATTTCACGCGAATGCTTCTCATCTTCGTCCAACCAAGATAAAGCTTCTTCTAACCTCTGATTTTTCGCGGCGTTTCTGGACATCTCATATGATGCTAGACTCCACAGTTCCTGATCAACTAGATCCTTCCCTATCTCCAGAGCATACTGAGCGCGCTCTCCGGCTTCTTTCACGCGATCTAAGTAAAGTAAAATGCTCGACTGAATGCAATATGTTCTCCCTAGCCCAGCTTTATCAGTAATACTTAATGTAATTTGTTCAGCCCTAGCGAGGTGATCTTCTAAAGCTTTTTCATAGAAGCCCCAAGTGCCAGCTAACCTACCGAGATGACGTTCAAATTGTCCTTGCCGTTTAACATTTTTGGTGAGATTGGATGCTAGAAGTGCTGATTCTAACATCTCCTGTGCATCATTAAGCAGACTGGTGAGATACGCAAAAAACCAAGTTCCATCTGTTAATGTGATAAGAGTATCCCATTGCTGATGCTCACGACACCAAAATATAGCTGCTCTCAAATTTAGGTATTCTACACTTAGAATAGAAGATCTCTCAGCGTGTAGATCAAGATCAGTACCGTAAGTCTGTGAAAATGATAATAACCAGTCTAACCAACGTTGAATGGCTTGATCTTCAAAATCGGTACCCGCTAATTTTGCTCGTACATACCCTTGTACCATAGGCAACATTTTACAACGATCATCTTCAGCTTGATTGATAATTAGTGAAAGCTTTATCAGATAGCTTAAACCGCTATCACACTCATCCTCAGACAAATTTGTGATGTAGGCCAGGGCTTGCCTTGATGATCCAGCACTAGAATGAAAGATAGAACACGCCAAAAGTAGATGCCAAGCATTTTGATCTGTTTTATATACCAAATCTACCTGTCCCTTTACACAGTAATCAGCTAAATCACCAGTTACGTTACTTAGCCAGCGTATAACTTGGTTGAAATTATTCCCACCTGCTAGGCGTGCTATACTGAGTTTGATTGGTAAAGGTAGGCAATGGGTCTTTTCAATGAGTGTATCTATTTGATTAGTATTCAACTCAACATGGCACGCTGAAGACTCCTCCACAATAAAAGCCTGAGCTTCTGCTACTAGTAAGTTCTTCAACAATAGTGTTTCCGATATGTTTATCCATTCTCTTGAGGTTATAATAACTTTCGTAGGCGGCGGTATATTTCGCAGGAAAATTTTAACCCTCTTATCCGAAACCTTTTCTAGATTTTCGATAACAAGTAATGTTCGTTGCTCACTTAGGGCTTTTTGCACTAAGTGATGTTGCTGTTCAGGAATGACACGAGTAATATCTTCACGCTCCAACGTTTGAGCAATAGCTGTATAAATGTCCTCTAATGTATGAAATACCATATCCGGTAGATTAGCTGCTTCTCTGCCCTCTACAGTTAGTACTTCCTCTTGTGCCGAGACTCTAACAATTGCCTCAAACCGATCTTTAGGCGATAAATCATCATATCGCTCTCGTAGTTTATGGCTGATAGCCTGAGCTAGAGCACTCTTACCTACACCTCCTATCCCTATGATCGCAATTTGCCAAGTAGGAGAATCTGAGCTAAGACACTGAAATAGCCAATCTTGTTCACTGTTTCTTCCCACAAAATGTATATAATCTGGGTGAGATAGATTGTGATAAGGTCGTGACATCAAATTATTTCGAGATACTACAAGAGGTTCGTTTTTGAGTTCGACAATAAAAGCCTGTAATTGTAAGTGATCTGGATTGATCTTAGCAGCAGCCTCTAAAACATCCAAGACCTTATTATGACTATGTGCCCATTCGATTAGTTGAAAAACAACATGGGTTAAATTAACGTTTAAATCTACTAAAACTCCGAGATTCTGACCTAGTCCGTAGCGTACTAAACGCGCTAGATCCATCTTATCTGGGAACGCACTGACAAGTATCGCTTCTAGTTGCCATTGTTGCTTAATGGTCAGTTCCACAAACGTACTCCTCATATTACTCGTACTCTAGCTTGAAGTCCTTCATCATTATAGCATACTATTCTAAAATGCGCTGCTTTGTGGTACGAAAATTGAGACAGAGGTTCTCAAAGGAGGGGCTACGATGGATCACCTACGGATCAACGCGACCGACATCCGGCTACAGCAGGGCGATATTACGCGCGTGACCGCCGATGCGCTGGTCAACGCGGCAAACAGCCGCTTGGCCGGCGGTGGCGGGGTGGACGGCGCGATCCAGCGGGCTGGGGGGCCGAGCATCCTGGCCGAGTGTCGGCGTAGCGGCGGCTGCCCCACCGGCAGCGCGGTGATCACGGGGGCGGGCTTGCTGGCGGCGCGCTGGGTGATCCACGCCGTCGCGCCGGTCTATCGCGGCACGCCCCAAGACGCAACCCTGCTGCGCTCCGCCTATGCCACGAGCCTGCGCCTCGCCGACGAAGCGGCCTGCCACAGCGTTGCTTTCCCCTCGCTGGGCACCGGCGCGTATGGCTATCCCCTGGTCGAGGCCGCACCCATTGCCTTGACGACTGTGGCGGATCATATCCGTGCCGGCAGCGGCTTGACCCTCGTGATCTTTGTCCTCTATAGCCCCGACAGCTATGCCGCGTTTGTCCAGGCGTTAGAAGAGGTGGAGCTATGACGCGACGCTATGATGCCGTGGTAGTGGGATCAGGGCCCAACGGCCTGGCGGCGGCGATTGCCCTGGCCCAGGCCGGCTGCCGGGTGCTGGTACGTGAGGGTGCGGCGACGATTGGCGGGGGTACGCGCACGGCAGAACTGACCTTGCCCGGCTTCCGCCACGATGTCTGTTCGACGGCCCATCCGATGGGGGTGGGATCGCCGTTCTTCCGCACCCTGCCGCTCGCCGCGCATGGCCTAGAGTGGGTTCACGCGCCCGCGCCGCTGGCCCACCCACTCGACGACGGCACGGCGGTGGTGCTGGAACGCTCGGTGCAGGCGACGGCCGCCGGGCTGGGAGCCGACGGCCCCGCCTACCGGCGCTTGTTTGAGCCGCTAGTGAAAGACTGGGAGATCCTGGCCCAGGGCTTGCTGCGGCCCCTGGCCGTGCCCCGCCACCCGGTCGCGCTGGCCCGCTTTGGCTTATTGGCGCTGCGCTCGGCTAAAGGCTTGGCTGCGGGTCATTTTCACGATGCGGCGGCGCGGGCGCTGTTCGCCGGGATGGCCGCGCATGGCG
>JALYUO010000582.1 GCA_030853735.1 Chloroflexota bacterium | reverse complement strand
CCTACAGCCCACGTATTCGTGTATTCGTGGCCCCATTCGTGGCTGGTCGGCCTCACGCGCGCAGCAAGCAGCGCCCCTACAGCCACGTATTCGTGTATTCGTGGCCCCATTCGTGGCTGGTCGGCCTCACGCGCGCAGCAAGCAGCGCCCCTACAATACCGCCTATTGCCTACTGCCGACTAAACGTACACCTCGTCCACATAGCACCAGCGCCAGTCCTCACCGGGTTGGAAGGACTGGATGATCGGGTGCTGAGTGGCGTGGAAGTGCTTGGTGGCGTGCTTGTTTTTCGACGAGTCGCAGCAGCCGACATGGCCGCAGCTTTGGCATTCGCGCAGGTGGACCCACGTATCGCCCGTTTTTAGGCACTCTTCGCAGCCTTGCGCGCTGGGGGTCACGTCCTGGATCTGATCCAGATGAGTACAGGTTTTATCTGCCATGGGGTTCTCCTTGTCACGCACAACGAGAGGGTGCGCGCCTCATCGCTTGGTCGGATTGCGGATTGCGGATTGCGGATTACGGATTGCGGTTGTGCTCACGTTTCACGTTTCACGTTTCACGCTTTATGCTCAGAGTGTGATCAAGCCCCGGTGTGCGCCGCGACTGACCGCCTCCGTGCGGCTGCTCGCGCCTAGTTTACCATAGATGGCGCTGACATGAAACTTGACCGTGTGTTCGCTGATATTGAGGCGGCGGGCGATAGCTTTGTTCGCCAAGCCCTGACTGAGCAAGTCCAACACTTCCTGTTCGCGGGCGGTCAGCGGTTCTTCCGGGCCGAGGTCCACCCGTTCGGCGGCTAGGGGGCGACCAGCCAGCAGGCGGGCCGCGAGCGGCGCGGGTAGCACAATCAGCCCCTGCGCGGCGGCCTGCACGGCAGCTTGCAGTTCGGCCACCGGCGCGGCGGGTGCGACAATGCCCCACCCCGGCAAGGGCAGGGCACGCAAGACCGCCGCCGTGCGTTCGCTCTCCGATAGCACCACGAAAGCCGGCAAGCGCACCCCATCGGGTGCGCCGCTGACATCGCTCAACGCACGTTCATCGCCAATCACCAGCACATCCACCGCCGGCCCAGCGAGCGCCGCCGCCAGGGTGCCGGCCTCGCCGATCACATCGAACTCCGGCGCGGCCAACATGGTTCGCAGCCCCGCCCGCATCATCGGGGTCGGGGCTGCGATGCCAATGCGTGTCAAGAAGCCAGTTCCTGCACGGTCGGGGTCAGGTCGAGCGAAAGCATTGCGCCGCGCCGCAAGACGTGCAGGTGAACCGACCCGTTGCCTGCGCGCCCGTCTACCGCATCCAGCAGCGCGTCAGGATGGTCCAGCACTTGCCCGTCTATATCCAGCAGCACATCGTCGCGTTGCAAGCCGGCCTGATCCGCCGGGCCGCCGGGTTTCACCTCGACTACCCGCAACCCCGCCGCCCGGCCCCGCCGGCCTTTGGGCAGTTGCACCGGCTGGATCGCCACCCCCAGGAAGGTGCGGCGGCTGGGTTGCCCGGCCACCCAGGCGGTCGCTACATGGCTAGGGATCGCCACCGCCATGTCGCCACCAAAAATCATGGCGTTGATGCCGACCACATTGCCGGTCGCATCCAGCAGCGGGCCGCCGGAGTTGCCGGGAGCCAACTGCACATCGGCCCGCACATACTGCGCGCGGTGATCGTCGCCGCCGGGTATGCCCACTTCGCCCAGCCCGCTAACGATGCCGGCGGTGACGACCCCGCGCCGGCCCCACGGATGGCCGATGGCAAAGACCAGTTCGCCGATCCGCAGGTGGGTCGAGTCGCCCACCGGCGCGGCAGGCAGGTCGGTCGCATCTACTTTGAGCGTCGCTAAGTCCAGCGTCGGGTTACGGTGCGTGACTTGGGCCTCGAACGTGCGCCCATCGGTCAGCAGCACTTCGACCGGCCCGCCGTGGTTGACGACGTGATGGTTGGTAATAATCCGCCCATCGGTCGTCCAGATCACGCCCGCGCCGCCGCCCTGGCCGCGCCGCCGCACCTGCACCACGCTCGGCCCGACGCGCTCCACCATATCGGCGATGGAGTGCGAGATCGCATTCGGAAGAAAATCGGTCAACATGATTAGTCCCTCTGGCCCACGGTCACGGTGATGTCGTGCAGCGCCCCGGCGCGGATCACGTTCAGCTTGACGGGTTGGCCGACACGCCCGCCGCTGAGGAGCGGTTGCAGGTCATCGGTATCGTGGATCGCTTGGCCGTCGAAGGCCACCAGCACATCGCCCAGCAACAGGCCGCCCTGTGCGGCGGGGCTATTTGGCTCGACGCGCACTAGCAGCAAGCCCATTTCGGCCTGCCCGCCGCCGCGCTGGCCTTCCGGCAACTGCACCGGCTGGCTGCTGATGCCCAGGTAGCCGCGCTTGATCGTGCCGTGCTGGGTCAGGCTGTCGGCGATGCGCCAGGCAATCGTCGCCGGGATGCCCAGCGTCACGCCGTTGATCAGCCCGGTGGTGGTCAGGCCGACCACCGCGCCGGCGGCATCCACCAGCGGCCCGCCGGAAAAGCCGGGATAGGGCGTGGCATCCGTGCGGATATACTGCTCCAGCGCCGCGCCCCACTCGGTCCGCAACGGCCCACCGACCGCGCTGACGATGCCCAGGCTCGCCATCGGCCCCTCAGCCGAAGGGCGGCCCACCGCCAAGATCAGTTGGCCGACCCGCGCCGCGTCCTCCGCTTTCGCCACCGGGGTCAGGTTCAGCCCTTCCACGCGCAACACTGCCAGATCGCTAGCCGGATCGCGGCCCACAAACGTCGCGGGCAGGGTACGGCCATCGGGGGTCTGGATGCTCAGGTCTTCTTCGCGCTCCAGCACATGGTCGGCGGTCAGCACCAGATCCTGGGCATAGACGATGCCCGTCGCCGCCTGGCGCGGTCGCCCGGCCACGGTCACTAGCCCGGCGCTCACACGCTCCACTGCGTCAGCCAGCCCGTGCGAGACCTGGCGCAACACATCATTTTTCTCAGTCGTATCCATGGGTTCCTCCATAATGGGGCCTTGCGCCCCGCTGTTGTCCTATGGATACACTATACCGCCGCCCCCGTCCCCGCAACATCAGCCGTTCGGGGGGCGACCCACCCGGCTAAACGGGTAGGTGAGGAACCTAGCCGATGAACACGGAGACACGGAGACACGGAGGACGAGAACGGTTATGCGGTTGTGGGAGGCGGACCCACCCTGCGCGGTTGCCGACCTCACCCCCCAGCCCCCTCTCCTGAAGGGCGAGGGGGAGCTAGACGGGCAGGGAGCCGGGCGGAGCGGCATTGTGCGAGGCGGTTCCACCCGGCGATGCCGACCGCACCCCGATATCGCCCAACGGGGTAGGAGGCGGTTCCACCCGGCGATGCCTACCTTACCCCGATCTTGCCCGCCGCCACAGACGCGACCCCCGCCGGATCATAGGGCCGGCATCGCCGGGCGGAGATGCCTCCCACAATCCCCAGCAGCGGTGAGGCCGGCATCGCCGGGCGGAGCCGCCTCCTACAATCTCCTTGCCCGT
>JALYUO010000703.1 GCA_030853735.1 Chloroflexota bacterium | reverse complement strand
CGACCGACCCCACCCCGGCGTTGGCCGCGTTTAACCAAGCCATCAGGATCAACCCGCAGTCCAGCGCCGCCTATTTTGAGCGGGCCAGCCTCTACCACAACTACAAGAACGATGCTGCTCAGGCACTGGCCGACATCAACAAGGCGCTCACGTTGGGACCGCCCACCGCCGAAATGTATCACCTGCGCGCCGACCTGGAAGGCGATCTGGAGAATTTCACCGCGCAACTGGCCGATCTGGATCAAGCCGTCGCCGTGGCACCGAACGAAACCGCGCCTTACTGGTGGCGTAGAGATTATTATTACTGGCAAAGTCACCAGTATGATCGGGCCGTGGCCGACATGAGCCGGGTGATCGCCCTGAGCAACGACTACAGCGCCTACCAGCAGCGCAGCCTGCTCTATGTGTTGCTGGAAGATTACCCCCACGCTATCAGTGATGCCGCCACCGTCGTCCAACAAGAGCCGGATCGCGCAAGCGGCTATTCCGCCCAGACGGCCATCGCCTTTAGCCGGGGCGATTACCCGGCGGCACTCGTCGCCGCGAACAACGCGCTGGATCGCGCCCAGGCGTATGAAAAGCTTGATCTGCAAGCCGCGCGTGGGCGGATCTATGTGCGGCTGAAGCAGTATGATGCGGCCAAAGCCGATCTGGCTGCCGTCCTGAGCGCAAACCCCAGCCATACGCTGGGCATCCTCGCGCAGACCGAATGGGTGCTGGCGCAAGGCCGGGCCGCTGAGTCCCAAGTCGCCCTGGATAGCTGCGTCGAACACAACGGCGGCTACGGCGCGTGCTATGTGCTGCGCGCCGCACAGGAAGCGGGCCGGGGCGCGACCGCCGCAGCGCGGGCCGACCTCGCCGAAGCGCACAAGCGGGTGCTGTTCCCCGACGAGAGGCACGCCGCCGACGCGCTGGCCGCCACACTGAAGTAGCAAAAGGCATGGGGCTAACGGAGGCAACAGGGGGAGACCGATGGATGATACAATCAGCGATCCAATTGCCGTACAGCGCGGCGAATTGCGCCACTTGGCGCAGGATGTCGCCACGCTAGGCCAGCTCACCAGCGATATGCTGATCCTGTTGCGGCGAGCCACCAATGCGGGCGACATCGGCAACGCGGTGGCCGGCATCGCGCCCGCGCTGGCCGAAAGCGTGCGCGCCGCGCAAGGCCACCAGGCCGCCGCCACCTTCGGGCTAGACGCGATTGCCCGCGCCGCCGAGGCCCGCCGCCAGGAAGCACACCACCTGCGAACGCTCTACACCATCGGCCAAGCGATCAATTCCAGCCTCAACCTGCGCGATGTGCTCAACTTGCTGATGGACAAAGTGATCGAAGTGACCAAAGCCGAACGCGGCTATGTTGTGTTGCGCGACGAGCAGACCGGCGAGTTGACCGTCTCGGTGGCGCGCGGCATTGATCAGGCCGGTATCGCCGACGATGCGTTCAATATTAGCCGGGGCATTGTGATCCAGGTGGCGACCAGCGGCCAGCCGGTGCTGACGACAAACGCGCAAGCCGACCCACGCTTTTCAGCGATGGAAAGCGTGATGCACTACAACCTGCGGGCGATCCTCTGCGCGCCGCTCGTCATTCGCGGTCAGGTGAGCGGCGTGGTCTATGTGGACAACCGGCTGCGGACCGGCCTGTTCAGCCCACGCGACCTTGATCTGCTGGTCAACCTGTCGAACCAGGCAGCGATTGCCATTGACAATGCGCGGCTCTTCGGCTACATGGCGAACGTGCTTGCCAGCATCGCCAGCGGCGTGGTGACGACCGATGTGCAGGGCACGATCACCACGTTCAACCGCGCCGCCGGGGCCATCTTCGGCATCGCCGCCGCCACCGCTATCGGCAAGCATTACAGCGCCGTGCTGGGTCTGCTGGCCGACTCGACGGCTCCGGCCCTGTTCGCGCAGGTGCTGGAAACGGGCACGCCGATCCTGGGCCTGGAAGTGCAGGCGTTGGTGCCGGGGCGCGGGCGGGTGGTGTTGCTGCTTAATGTGGCGCGGGTGGTCGCGGAGACCGGCGAACGGCTGGGCGTGGTCGTGGTGGTCGAAGACCGCACGCAAGAGCGGCGCATGGAACGCTATATCGCGCCGACCGTGGTGGAGCATCTGATCGCGGCCGCCGATGCGCCCAAACTGGGCGGCGAGCTGCGCGAGATCAGCGTGCTGTTCGGCGATGTGCAGGGCTACACCACCCTCTCAGAGCGGATGTCGCCGGAAGCCCTGATCGATCTGCTGAACACGCACCTGTCACTGGCCGGCGCGGCGATCATGGACGGGCAATATGAAGGCACGCTGGATAAATATATTGGCGACGCGGTGATGGGCCTGTTCAACACGCCGGGCGAACAGGCCGACCATGCTTGGCGGGCGGTCGGCGCGGCCTGGGCCATGCAAAGCCGGCTGCGGGCCTTCCAAGCCACTCAGCCGCCGGATCGCCACTTGCGCTTCCGCGTGGGGGTCCACACCGGCCAAGCCGTCGTCGGGCACATCGGCAGCGAGAACCTGATGAACTTCACGGCCATCGGCGACGCGGTGAACGTTGCCAAACGGCTGCAAGAGAGCGCCCGCCCCGGCCAAGTGGTGATCAGCGAACAGACCTATCGTGCGATCACGCCCGCCTTGCGCGCTCGGCTGGAGGTGCGACCGCTCGGCTTTATCGCGCTGAAAGGCCGCGCCGCCGAAGTGCCGGCCTATGAAGTGCTCGGCTTCCACGCGGAGCCGGAGCCGGCGGCGCAGCCCTGATGGACACCGCCCCCCGCCCGGCTTTAACGGCGATCACCCCAGCCACGGTGCCACTCGTGGACCGCTTAGACACGCTGGGTACGCAGCAAGTGCGCGCTCTGGCCTACGCGCCCGCCGGCGACCTGCTGGCAGTGGCCGCGCGCGACGGCATTTCGTTGCATGACCCCCTGACGCTGGCCGAGCACGGCACGCTGCAAAGCGGAGCTATGCGCCATGTCGGCTACACGCCCGACGCACACAGCGCGATCCTAGAACCGGCAGCGGCCATGAGCGTTTGCTTCAACCGCGCCGGCACGCTGCTGGCCTCCGGCTGGGCAGACGGAACGGTGCGCCTGTGGCAGGTGAGCGACTGGCAGGCGCTGGGCAATCTGACGGGTCATAGTGACCGCGTGACCGGCGTAGCCTTTGCGCCTGACGGCCGCGTGCTGGCGAGTGCATCCGACGACGGCACGGTGCGGCTATGGCGGGTAGAAGACGGCGCAGCACTCGCCACGTTGACCGGCCATCGAGACCGGGTGATCGGCGTGGCCTTCGCGCCCGACGGCCAAACGCTGGCTTCCTGCTCCGACGACAGAACCATTCGGCTGTGGCGGGTGAGCGATGGCGCAGCCCTGCGGACGCTGGAAGGGCACCCTGGCCCCGTCCTGAGCGTGGCCTTCGCCCCCGACGGTCAAACGCTGGCTTCGGCGGGCGGGCTGTTCGATATGACCGTGCGGCTATGGCGGGTGGCCGATTTGGCCGCCGATCATGCGGCGGGGGCCGGGATGCTGCGGGCGCTGCTCGGCGCGAACCGTAAGACGCTGACCGGCCACAACGGCGCGGTTTGGAGCCTAGCCTTCAGCCCCGACGGCGCGACGCTGGCCTCCGGCGGGGCCGATGAGGCGGTGCGCCTGTGGCGGGTGAGCGACGGCCTGCACC
>JALYUO010000642.1 GCA_030853735.1 Chloroflexota bacterium | reverse complement strand
GCCGCAGACTCAGCCGAGGCGGCGCTGCCGATAGCGCGCGGTTTGCGGCCCCGGCGGGCGGGGGTGCCGTCCGCGTCGCCTTCTTCATCCAGGGCGGCCAAGCGCGCGGCGCGGCGGGCAGCAGCCTGCATCCGTAGGGCTTCGGAGCCTTCCGCTTCCAGCAACTGCTGCTCGGCGGCCACCTTCTCGTCAATGGCTGGCACGATTTCGTGTGCGTCCAAAATGTTGTAGCGATAGCCCTGCTCGGTTAGGAACAGTTGGCGGTTGGCCGAAAAGTCCTGGTCCTTCGTGTCGCGCGTGACCAGCGTGTAGAAGTGCGCCGGACCGCCGTCAAGTTTGGGGCGCAAGATGCGGCCCAGCCGTTGCGCCTCCTCTTGCCGCGAACCGAACGTGCCGGAAACCTGGATCGCGATATTGGCATCGGGCAGGTCAATGGCGAAGTTGGCGACTTTGGACACCACCAGCAGCTTGATCTCGCCGTCGCGGAACTGGCGGTACAGCACTTCGCGCTCATGATTAGGCGTTTTGCCGGTGATCAACGGCGCGTTCAGCAGTTGGGCGATCTCTTTCAACTGCTCAATATACTGGCCGATCACCAGTATGTTGTCGTTGCGGTGTTGCGCCACTAACGCCAGCATCACATCCATTTTGAGCGGGTTCTCGGCGGCGATGCGATACTTGATGCGCGAGTCCTCGGCCATCACATAGTCGAGCCGTTCGCTCGGCAACAGCTTGACGCGCACCTCGGTGCATTCGGCGGTGGCGATCCAGCCTTGCTGTTCAAGGTCTTTCCAGGGCACATCGAACTTTTTCGGGCCGATCAGCGAAAACACATCTTCTTCGCGCCCGTCTTCGCGCACCAGGGTGGCGGTCAGCCCCAGGCGGCGGCGCGCCTGGATCTCGGCGGTGACGCGGAACACCGGGGCCGGCAGCAGGTGGACCTCGTCGTAGATGATCATGCCCCAGTCGTGATTGGTGAACAGTTGGAAGTGCGGGAACTCGCCGATCTCGCCCGTCTCCTCTTTGACCGTGTACGGCCGGTAGGTCATGATCTGATAGGTCGTTACCGTGACCGCACGGATCTCTTTGTGTTCGCCGCTATATTCGCCCACCTGATCGGCGGTCAGCGTGGTCTTGTCGAGCAATTCGCGGATCCACTGGCGCACCGCCGTCGTGCTAGGGCACAGGATCAGCGTGCTGGCCTGCACCTTCGCCATCGCGCCCATGCCGACCAGCGTCTTGCCCGCGCCACAGGGCAACACCACCACGCCGCTGCCGCCCTGGCTGCTGCCGCCGGCCCAGAACGCGCCCACCGAATCAAGCTGATAGTGGCGCAGGCTGAACGGTTCGCCACTGAGGGCCACCGAGCGCAAGCTGAACTCCAGCGCCTCGCCATCCACATAGCCGGCCAAGTCTTCCGCCGGGTAGCCAAAGACGACCAGCGCGTGCTTGATGTGCCCCCGTGCGGCGGGGTCCACTTCCAGCGTGCGCGCGTCCACCCGCCCGCGCAGGAACAGCCGCGTGTGCGAATTGCGCTCAATTTCGGTGATCAGCAGCGTATCGTCAGAGCGCAGCACCAGTTTGCCGTCGTCGTGCAACAGCTTAACGCGACCAAAGCGGCTAATATAATCTTCAATATCCGACAGCACATTGGCCGGCAAATCGAACTTGCTATAGCGCGCCAGCGTGGCGACGATCTCGCCCGCGCCGCAGCCCGACGCAGCAGCATTCCACAGCGACAACGGGGTGATGCGATAGGTGTGGATATGCTCCGGGCTTTTCTCCAACTCGGCGAAGCGCGCCAACTCATCGCGCGCGGCTTCATACAGCGGGTTATCCACTTCCAACAGGATCGAGCGGTCGCTCTGAACAATCAACGGGTTCGCCGGGTTATAGGCCATACAGGTGCAACCTCGTAATAATAGGCAAGTCTGCCAAGTCATAGCTCTGCCGCGCCCACGCAGACACAGCAACATCGTATTGTACCACAATTCGAGGCACGGCACCAATATTGTAAAATCAGGCAGTGTAGTATAGCAGTGTAGTATAATGGAGACACTATAGGGACGTTTATCCCATTATCCCAGGCGCAAGAGCCTGGCGTGAGGCGGGTCCAATGCTCAGGGCATTAAGTTTATTTTCCGGCTGTGGTGGCTGTAGTCTGGGGCTGCAACAAGCCAGCTTCACCGTGCAGTTGGCCGTAGACAACAACGCGGCTGCCTGCGCCAGTTACGCCGCGAACTTTGGCGGCGTGCGGGTTTGGCAGACGGATCTAGCAACGCTGGCTCCCACCGCGCTACAGCAGCACGCGGCGCTGGGCGCAGGGCAACTAGATTTAGTAGTCGGCGGCCCCCCCTGCCAGGGCTTTAGCTCGGCGGGGGCGCGCGATTGGCATGACCCACGCAATAGTCTGTTGCGAACGTTTGTCGATCTCCTGATCACGCTGCAACCGACCTGGTTTGTGATGGAGAATGTCGAAGGGCTGCTGACGGCCAATGACGGCTTTTATGTGACCGAGGCCATCCTGCGCCTGCTAGAGGCGGGTTATTGGGTGAAAGCCAAAAAGGTGTATATGGAGCAGTATGGCTTGCCCCAGCGCCGCAAGCGGCTGTTTATCGTCGGCAATCGGGCAGGCTGTGCCTTTGTCTTTCCCCCGCCGACCCACAGCCCAGCGCAACAATTATCTTTGTTTGGGCAAGCCCCACAGCGATCCGTGCTGGATGCGATCAGCGATTTGCCGCAGCCCACAGCGGACGGGCAGGTGCAATACACGCAAGCGGCCCATAATCCCTACCAGCAGGGGCTGCGGCAGGCCGAGGGTAGCGAGGTGCAACTACATCAGAGCAAACCGGCGACCGCACTCTTGCAGCAACGCATGGAGCAATTGGCGCAAGGCGCGACGATGCAAAATCTGCCGCCCGATCTCCAGCACCCCAGCTTTCAACGGCGGGCCTTGCGCCGGGTCATGGACGGCACACCTAGCGCGCAACGCGGTGGCGCGCCAAGCGGCCTGAAGCGGCTCCGGGCGGCGGAACCCGCGCTCACCATTACCGCCTCTGCGCCCAGCGAGTTTGTCCATCCCACCGCGAATCGCTTCTTAACCCTGCGGGAATGCGCGCGGCTCCAATCGTTTCCCGACGGGTTTGCCTTTCATGGCTCGTTCAGCGCCATTGCGACCCAGATCGGCAATGCCGTACCGCCGCTCTTTATGCGCCTGCTGGCAACCCAAATCGCCGAGTATGCCGACCAGCCGGCTCTTGCTCAGGGGCCAGGCCGCTGGCTCGGCATCGAAGCCACGCGCTCTAGCGGCATAAGTCCCGCGCTCGGTAAGATGCTGGCGACCCTAGAGGCAAAAACCTATGCCTTCACTCGATAAACAAACGCGACAACTGATTAACGCCGCGCGCCTGTTGGGCAGTGGGCCGCTGTCGATTTTTCTGGAAGATGCCACGTTGATCCGCTTGTGTGCGATAGTGGCCGGCGATCTGGATCAGCCGACCCTGGTTGCGCCTATCGCCGATCCAGACGAATGGGCAGCCGGCTATTATCACATTCCACTGCAATGGTTTAATCAGCCGGTGGCCGCAACAGTCACACTGACCGATGTATTCCTGAGCCTGCAAGGGCACGTTGAGGATTTCGCCACCTATTTCCGAGGTTTGTGTGAACTCCACAAGCGGCGGGTCAAGTTTCAGCGCATCCTGGAGCAGCAACCCATCCCCCGCTTGGCAACGGTTATCCCGCGCAGTTTGCTGGAGTTTGGCTTGCGCCCGCCAGAAGCTCTCACATCGTGGCTGATCTGGCGCAAGTGGCTGTATGATGTAGATAATCGGTCGGCGCAGGAAACCGGCTATTTGTTTGAACCGATCCTTGCCGCCGCGATTGGTGGCGTGCCTTACGCTGCCGGCCGGTCGCCGGTGCGCCGCTTGGGTGAGACCGAGCGCGGGCGGCAGGTTGATTGCCTGGACGGGCGCGATGCCTATGAGTTCAAGATGCGGGTGACGCTTGCCGCGAGTGGGCAGGGGCGCTTTCAAGAGGAACTTTCGTTTGCCCGTGACTGTCAGGCATCCGGCTACGTGTCCATTTTGCTCGTGCTAGACCCTACGCCATCGCTGCGCTTAGACGATCTAGCCGCCGTCTACCAGCAATACGGCGGCACCGCCTACATCGGCGACGATGCCTGGGCACACATCGCAAGCAAAGCCGGCCGGGTGATGGGCCTGTTTGTGGAGAAGTATATCCACACCCCTTTGCGCGAGGTCAGTAGCACTCACCCTGCGTTACAACCCCTACGGCTGGTACAAACAGAATCCGCCATTCAGATCGAAATCGGCACGCAGCAGTTCGTGTTAAGTCGCAGTGGCCCTACCCTTGACTTTACCGAGCACGAGATCTCAGAATTGGAATCTCTCTAGCCCTACCCCCCTAACCGTCACCAATCCGCAATCCGCATTCCGCACTCCGCAATCGTCAGCGCCCACTCCAGGTGGGGTGCAGACTTTGGCCGTAGTAAGTGATGTGGCGGGGCTTGGCGCTTTGCGGCGCATCCAGGGCGCGAATAAACAGATCGCCGTATTCTTCGTAGACCACTTGCGTGCCGTCGGGGGAGAGGTCAAAGCCGGTGTTTTCGCGCTCTTTCGGCCAGAAGAAGGTCACTTCGCGCACCGCACCGCTCGCCAGGGTTAGTTCGCGTAGGCTTTCGTAGCCGGCATCGGTGTTCTGGTGGAAGTTGACCGGCACCACGTAATAGAGCTTGTCGCCCGCCGGCGACCAGGCCACCGGCGCGTTCAGCAGCACATTGCGTTGCAACACGCGGCGCGTGGTCACGCGCTGGCCGGCGGGCGCGCGCAGGTCGGTGGTCAGCAGCACCAGGTCGGTGCCGTCTACGGCGGCGACTTGCTCCGGGTGGGCCGGGTTGGCGCGCGGGCGGCCCATCGTCTTGTTGAGGGCCGAGGCCACGTCCAGCACTGTATTACCGTCGGCGCTGACATGGACGAGGGTCGTCTCGTAGCGCACCGCTTGCGTGGTCGGCTCAAACCAGTGGCGCGTGAGCAGACTCCACATTCCGCCGCGCGGGTCGTAGGCCGGGAACTGGAACTCCTCGTTATCCAACTGCGGATCGAGCAGGATGTCGGGCACCCGATTGTCGGCCCCCAGGCGCGGCGTGATCCAATCCCAGCCGGAGCCGGCCTCGCCTTTGGCTTTGATCCAGCCCCGTTGGTCGGGCGGCACGTCGTCGAGCGTGTAGGTGCCGTCGGCGGCGCTGCGGGTGTAGTTGCGACCCAGCCACGAGAAGACCACCGCCCCGGCCACCGGCTGCCCGTTCGCCAGCACGCGCCCATGCACCGGCGCACCCGGCGGCGCGGTGTTCAGCACCACCGCCGGCACGCCGGGGATTTTGGACAGCACATCAGGCACATAGCCGTTGTTGGGCTGCGGCAGGCCGGTGATCTGCTGGGAGCCGCTGCCCTGCGGGTCAATCGTGTAGAGGTTCCAGACCGCCAGATTATACAGGTCACGATATTCGCTGCTGTAGGCCAGTTTGCTGTGATCAGGACTCCACACGGGGTAGTCGGAAGCCACGCTCAACTGATCGCGGGTGAACGAGCTGATTTGGCGCGGAGCCAGGCCATTAGCATGGACCAGATAAAGGTCGCCGCTGAGGCCAAAGACATAGCGCCGCACATACACGATGTCGTCGGCGCGCACCGGGTCCGGGGTTGGCGTGGGGCCGGGCGTTTCGGTGGGGATGGGAGTCTCGGTCGCCGTCGCGGTCGCCTGCGGCCCGCCGATCACCGTGGCCGGCGAACAGCCCACGATGAGGCCCACCGCGCTCACCAGCAGCACCGCCACGATCAGCCAGCCCGCAAAGCGCCGTCTGCGCCGCGTCTCGCCCGCCTGCCCGTCGTTCACCCGCTATGCTCCCTCGCTCAGTCGAAAGTTCCAAGTGGACAGTTGAAAGTTCCAAGTGAAAAGTTGTTTGTAGTCGTTGCCGGACCCTTCACCCCGATCCCGGTCACTATACCATAGCGCCGGGGCGGCTGTCCATCGGCGCAGCGCACGGGCGCGTCCTGCTGTGGCGCACTGCCACCCCTCACCCCCCAACCCCCTCTCCCCTGCGG
>JALYUO010000626.1 GCA_030853735.1 Chloroflexota bacterium | reverse complement strand
GACAAAGCCCACCGTCGGCATCCCCGCCGGCGGGGTCGTCGCCGTCACCGCCGCGAAATCGTAGGGTTGTTCCATTGGGCTATTATAGCACAGGGGTCAGGGGTCGGGGGTCAGGGGTCAGGGGTCGGTGATTAAGGCATAGGATATGCTAAAAGGATCGTAACTCTTCGGGCTGCGCGGGAAAAAGCGGTACTGTCATTCTGAGCGCAGCGAAGAATCTGTTCGGGTGGGTACACCGCCGCCCGCAAGCATACGCAGGTTAGAGTGAGGCGTAAGAGTGAGGCGTAGATGGAGCGATTTGTGCGGCGACGGATTCTTCGCTGCGCTCAGAATGACAGGATTCTCTCTCCCCACTACCGACTGAACAGTTATACTAAGTAGGACTTTCGCTTCTGACGCTCAATTACAGCCTCGTTCGTGCCTAGCGTAAGCACGTCAAGCGAAAGTCCTAATAAGGATCGATCAGACAACCTGACGACTGACGACCGGCCCACGGCCCACGGCCCACGGCCCACCGACGGAGGACCAATGCCTCAACAACCCAACCGGCGGCTGCCGGCGACCCTAGTGGCGACCGGCATGGTGGCGGCAGTGGCCGGCCTCAACCGCCTGATTGACGCGCAAGCGGGCACGCTGCCCGACCAATTGCCCGCTACCCCGCAGGATTACGAGTCGCGCTGGGGCCGCGTGGTCTATTACCGCGCTGGGGCAGCCGATGCCCCGCCCCTGCTGCTGCTGCACGGCCACAACGCGGCGGCTTCGGCGCACGAATGGCGCAAGCAGTTCCTGCGCCTGGCCGAA
The DNA here is from genome assembly GCA_030853735.1 of Chloroflexota bacterium. Taxonomy (GTDB): domain Bacteria; phylum Chloroflexota; class Chloroflexia; order QHBQ01; family JAICKM01; genus JAICKM01. Next base: position 14,780 of record JALYUO010000626.1, on the reverse strand, counting down.
AGCTATCAGGTGTTCGCGCCCGACCTGCTGGGCTACGGCCTGTCGGACCGCCCGCCGCTCGACTATAGCGCCGACCTCTCTATCGAATTGATCCGCGACCTGCTGCGCGAGGTGATCTGCGCGCCCAGCCGCGTAGTGGCGAGCAGCTTGAGCGGGGCCCACGCCATCCAGGTAGCCGCCGACGACCCGGAGTGGGTGACGCACCTCGTCTTGGTGGGGCCGACCGGCCTGACCCGGCTGACCGAGGCCACGGCGCTAGGCGCGCTGCTGACTGGCGTGCTGCGGAGTCCGGTGTTGGGCGAAACGCTCTACCACGCCCTCACCGCGCGCACCAGCCTGCGCCGTTTCCTGCGCGACCAGACCTATGCCGACCCCGCCGCTGTGGACGAAGACTTGGTGGAGATGAACTATCTCACCGCCCACCAACCGGGCGCGCGCTTTGCCCCGGCCGCCTTTGTCGGCGGCGCACTAGCCCATGATGTGCATGATGCCTGGCCGCGCGTGGGGCAGCCCACGCTGATCGTCTGGGGCGCGGACGCGCAGATCACGCCGGTGGGTGACGCGGCGACGTTCCTGGCGCTCAACCCTGGTGCGGAACTCGAAACGATCCGCGCCGCCGGCCTCGTCCCGCACGACGAGCAGCCCGACGAGTTCGCGCGCATTGTCGGCTCATGGCTGGCACGCACGGCGACGCTGTGACGAGTTCTGAATTCTGAGTTCTGAACGACCAGCGTTCAACGACGGTCAGTGCGGCCCCTGCGGCGAGAGCAGCAGGCTGTAGGAGGGCGGCTCCGCGCCGCGACCGTGCCCAGCGGCGCTGCTCATGCCGGGCGCGGCACTCAACGGAGGAAATACGGTCGGGCAACCATCGCGGGGCGGAGCCGCCCTCCCACAAGCTGTCCCTGATCGGGCGACTTGCATATCACGCAAACCGACGACCCACGACCGGCGACTGGCGACTGCCTATTGCGTTTCCAGCAGCCGCAATTCGAGCGTTTGTTCGCGGCGGAAGTCGGTCAGGCGCAGGTAGTAGCGGCTCACGTCTAGCAGCGCGTCCACCGGGATCAGGCCGATCACCTCGGAGCCGGCGATCAGCACGCCATGCCGTTCGGCCTCCAGGCGCACTAACTCAAAGGCGCGGTGGATCGGCGTGCGCGTGTAGTCGAGCAGGTTCATGGACACCTGGACAATACCCTGTTCGGCCAAGTCCACGCCCATGGCCTGCACATTGACCAAGCCGCCGCTGCTTTCGCGCACCCCTTTGGCGATTTCGCGGGCAATGCGGATGTCGCGCGTCGCCAGATTGATATTGAAGGCGATCAGCGGCGGGCGCGCGCCGACGGCGGTGGCCCCGGCGGTGGGGTGCATCCGGGCCGGGCCGAAGTCGGGCCGCCGTTCGGGCGTGCTAATGGTCGTTTTGAGGCCCGCGTATTGGCCCTGGCGCACATCGGGCAGGCGACGACGCGCGGGCGTGGTGGCGGCGTGGGCATAGAGGTAGACCGGCACATCGAGTTCTTGGCCGATCCGTTCGCCCACATGGCGGGCCAGAGCCACGCACTCCGCCATCGTCACGCCGCTGATCGGCACAAAGGGGATCACATCCATCGCGCCGATGCGCGGGTGTTCGCCCGTTTGCTGCTCCATGTCCAACAGGGCCACGGCGGCCTGCGTCAGCCGGAAAGCCGCCTCGCCCACCGCCGCCGGTTCGCCGACAAAGGTGACCACCGAGCGATTGTGATCGGCATTCGATTCCACGTCCAGCAGGCGAATATCGGGCAGCCCGTCCAGCGCGCCGACAATTTGCCGGATGATCTCCGGGCGGCGGCCTTCGCTGAAGTTGGGGACACATTCCACCAGTTTTTGCATGAGTGTTCTCCCGGTTTATAGTTTTGCGAGCCCGCTGACCGCACCCCCCAGCCCCCTCTCCCTTCAGGAGCGGGGGAGTCTATGAGGTGGCGATCCTGGCCGCCGTCGGCTGGTGTCGCAGAACGGTTACGCCCCCTCGCCCTTTAGGAGCGGGGGTTGGGGGGTGCGGTCGTCGCCGCCAGCCGGTTGATGCCCGCGAGGCCGAGGGCAATCCCTAACCCACACTGCGCGACCACGCCGCCGATGCCGACCCAGACGTTGTTGCCGGTGGCGGCATAGAGCAACCACCACGCGGCAAAGACGAGGCCCGCCAGCACCAGCAGCGCGCCCATTGTGGCGGCGGCGAAGGCGGCGCGCGCCGATAGGCGGCGGAACAGGAACAGCGCGAAGATCAGCAACAGGCCGACCAGTCCCGGCAGATCGCCCGGCGCGGTGAGCCAGAAAAACGAGATCATGCTGCCCAGCACGGCGCAAAAACCGGCCAGCAGCAGCAGCCAGGGCGCGACGGAGCGCCACTCGCCGCGGCGCACCGCTTGCCACAGCGTCCAGGTGTCGATCTCGGCCAACGGCGGGCGGCGGGCGCGCATCGGTTATGCCCCCAGCCGGGCGACGAGATCGGCGGCCACACTGGCGGGGTCTATCCGGCGATCCACCAACTGGTTCAGCACACCGGCAAAGGCCGGGTCGCGGTCGAGCAGGGCACTCAGGCGGGTCAGCAACAGGTCGCCGGCGCGGTCCAGCGTTTCCGCGCGCAGCCGGGTTCGCAGGCGTTCGGCGCGCTGTTGCGTGGTGTCCAGATAGGCGCGGTGCTTGGCGATTTGGTCCAGCAGTTCGTCAATGCCCTGCCCTTCGGCGGCCACGGTCTTGACGATGGGCGGACTCCAGCCCGTGCTGTGGGCCAGCGAAAGCATCCCACGCAGGGTGGCCACCAGCCGCGTCGCGCCCTCTTTGTCGGCCTTGTTCACCACCAAGATGTCGGCCACTTCCAGCACGCCCGCCTTGATCGCCTGCACATCGTCGCCCAGACCGGGCACTTCGATCAGCAACGTGGTGTCGGCCAGCCCAGCCACGGCCACCTCGCCCTGCCCCACGCCCACCGTTTCGATGATGATCCAGTCGAAGCCAAAGGCATCCAGCACGCGGGTCACTTCGCCGGTGGTGGCAGCCAGCCCGCCCAGCACGCCTCGGCTCGCCATGCTGCGGATAAACACACCGGTGTCCTGGTAAAACTCCAACATACGGATGCGGTCGCCCAGCAACGCGCCGCCGCTGATCGCCGAAGTCGGGTCCACCGCGATCACCGCGACGCGCTCACCGCGCGCCCGCAAGGTTTTGATCAACTGGGTAGTGAGGGTGGATTTGCCGCCGCCCGGCGGGCCGGTGATGCCCAGCAGGTAGGCGTGGCCGGTGTGCGGCGTGAGGGCGCGCAAGAGGGCGGCGGCAGCGGGGTGGCGGTTCTCGACGCGCGTGATGGCGCGAGTGAGCGCCAAGCGGTCGCCGGATCGTAGGCGTTCGGCCAAGTCGGTGGTGGCGGGTGGCGGTGCGACGGTCGCGGGAGCCGTCATGCCTCAGCCTCAGTCCGCACGTTCTCGCGGATAAAGCGCACCACCTCGTCCAGCGTCGTGCCCGGCCCGAAGATGCCGCGCACGCCCATCGCGCGCACCGGCTCCATGTCGTCGGGCGGGATGATGCCGCCCGCGCAGACCAGCACATCGGTCAGCCCGCGCTTGTGCAGCTCTGCGATCACCCGCGGAAACAGCGCCATGTGCGCCCCGCTCAGGATCGACAGCCCCACCGCGTCCACATCTTCTTGCAGCGCGGCCTCGGCGATCATCTCCGGGGTCTGGTGCAGCCCCGTATAAATCACTTCCATGCCCGCGTCGCGCAGGGCGCGGGCGATCACTTTCGCGCCCCGGTCGTGCCCATCCAGGCCCGGCTTGGCGACGAGGACGCGGATTTTGCGTTCGGTGGCCGTGGTCATCGCATAGCTCCCTTGCTATCCCAGGCAGCGCAGTTGCTGCCGTGTCGCCTAATGATACCGGATGCGGCGGGACTCGGCAAGGGCGACCCTAATACGGTCAGCGAAGGTGTATAATAGGGGTATAGTAAGGAGGCTTTTGCTATGTCCACACAAACGGCGACACTGCAACCCCCGGCCTTGTTGATGGTCGTGCCGGAGGAGGATCGGATAGAGATCGATCTGCACGCTCTGCAAGGGCTGTGGAGCGATGAGCAATATATGCGCCTGACCGATGGGACCAACTACCTGATCGAACTCACCGATGGCGTGCTGGAGGTGCTGCCCATGCCGACTCCTAAACACCAAGCGATCTTGCGGTTCTTGCTGTTTGCTTTGGCGGCATTTCTCCACCCACGCGGCGGCACCGTGTTCTTCGCCGCGCTCCGGGTGCAAATTCGCCCCGGCAAATACCGAGAGCCGGATCTGTTGGCCTTACTCGATGCTGCCGACCCGCGCGTTGGGGACGCTTTCTGGAGCGGAGCCGACCTCGTGATGGAAGTGGTCAGCCCCGACAAGCCGGAACGTGATTTGGTGGTGAAACGCGCCGACTACGCGGAGGGCGGCATCCCCGAATACTGGATCGTCAACCCGCTCGATGCGACCATTACGGTGCTGCGGCTGGTTGGGACTAGCTACACCGAACACGGCTGCTTCCCGCGCGGCGTGACCGCAACCTCCGCGCTGCTGCCCGCCTTTGCCGTGGGGGTAGATGCCGTGCTGGATGCTAAATAAGCCGGGTAAGAGGGGGCGGTGTCCCCAGCACGTGGCGATGAGGAGTGGTAGGAGGCGGTTCCACCCGGCGAGGCCGGCCTTACCCCGATCTCTCTCCGTAGGCTACACCAGCAGCGCGGAGATCAGAGCTAATCGGCAGATCACGCCACAGCCGGCATCGCCGGGTGGAACCGCCTCCTACCATCCGGGGCAGGCCGTCCTCGAATACGGCACGAATACCCCAATAGATCGCGGCGACCAGAGCCGTGTCTAACCGCTTCAGCCTCGCGCAATAAAGTGCGCCCCTCGTGTGTAGGGGCGCACTTCACATCTTAACGGACCACGGACCACGGACCACGGTTTACACCACGGTGCTGAAGCGCTGGATGCCGAAGACGCTGCGGAGTACGTCGGTGATTTCGCCGAGCGTGGCATAGGCGGCGGCGGCTTCGATCAGGGCGGGCATCAGGTTGGCGCTGCCCTGCGCGGTTTCGCGCACGCGGGCGAGGGCGGCGGCGTGGCGAGCGGCATCGCGGCTGCGGCGCAGTTCGGCCAGCTTGACGAGTTGCTGCGCCTCGCCTTGCGGATCAATGGTCAGGATCGGGATGTCCAGCGGCTCGTCCAGGATATGCTTGTTCACGCCGACCATGATCTTCTGCTTTGCATCAATCTGCTGCTGATAGGTATACGACGCTTGGGCGATCTCGTCCTGGAAGAAGTTGGCCTCAATGGCCGGGATCACGCCGCCATAGGCGTTGATGCGGTCGAAGTAGGCGTAGCACTCCTGCTCCATGCGGTTAGTCAGCGCCTCAACGAAGTAGGAGCCGCCCAGTGGGTCCACCGTATTGACCACGCCGCTCTCTTCGGCGATGATCTGCTGCGTCCGCAGGGCCAGACGCACCGCTTTGTCCGACGGCAGGGCCAGCGCCTCGTCCATCGAATTGGTGTGCAGCGACTGTGTGCCGCCCAGCACGCCGGCGAGCGCCTGGATCGTGGTGCGGATCAGGTTGATCTCCGGCTGCTGGGCCGTCAGCGACTGGCCGGCCGTCTGCGTGTGGAAGCGCAGCCAGAGCGAGCGCGGGTTCTTGGCCCCGAAGCGCTCTTTCATCTCGCGTGCCCAGATGCGGCGGGCGGCGCGATATTTGGCAATCTCCTCGAAAAAGTCGCTGTGGGCGTTGAAGAAGAAGCTGAGGCGCGGCGCGAAATCGTCCACGTCCAGCCCGCGCTTGATCGACTCTTCGACATAGGTCAGCCCGTCAGCCAGCGTGAAGGCCAACTCTTGCACCGCCGTCGAACCGGCCTCGCGGATATGGTAGCCACTGATCGACACAGGGTTCCAGAGTGGCATCTCTTTGGTGGCAAACTCAATCGTGTCCACCACCAAGCGCATGGACGGCGCAGGCGGGTAGATAAACGTGTTTTGCGCGATGTACTCTTTCAGGATGTCGTTCTGCGTGGTGCCGCCCAGAGTCGCCCGCAGGAAGCCGTGCTTTTCCGCCGCCGCAATGTAAAAGGCCCAGATCACCGCCGCCGGGCCGTTGATCGTCATTGAGGTGGTCACTTGGTCCAGCGGGATGCCGGCAAACAGCGTCTCCATATCGGCCATGCTCGACACGCCCACGCCGCACTTGCCGAACTCGCCGTAGCTGAGAGGGTCGTCGCTGTCGCGGCCATAGAGCGTCGGGAAGTCGAAGGCGGTGGAGAGGCCGCTTTGCCCGTGTTCCAGCAGGTAGCGGAAGCGGGCATTGGTCTCCTCGGCGCTGCCGAAGCCGGCAAACAGGCGCATGGTCCAGACGCGGCTGCGATACATCGTCGGCTGCACGCCGCGCGTGAAGGGGTACTCGCCGGGGAAGCCCAGGTCGCGCTCATAATCGAAATCGGGCAAGTCGGCGGGCGTATACAGCCGGTTGATCGGCTCGCCGGAGATAGTGGTGAACTCGGCCATGCGCTCCGGCAGCTTGGCGAGCGTCTTCTGCACCGTTGTCGCCTCCCAGCGCCGCGCCGCCGCAGCCAAGCGGCTGATGCCGTCGCCGGTGGGTGGTTCGGCAGCGTGGCCGTTGGTTACGGTCGCCGGCCGGTTCTGGATGTCTACCATGATGTCACTCCTTTGTTCCCAGACAGCTCTGCTAGTGCCTGGAACCAGGCACAAGTCGTGCATTTCCTTTGTGGTGCTTAATCTTCTTCGTCCGTATGACCGTTATTTGTTACCCTGTCGGCTTGTTGGCGTGTCATCACCCAGGGGTGCCACTTGGCCCTATTTACATCACGAATCTCGCCCAAAATGTTCTCAACCTCTTCGGCTGAGGTCAGGTGACGCGCCAAAACTTCGGCTGCCGACTCCAAGATGTGATCGTTAAACGAGCTAGATAAATCTTGGCGCAACCCTTGACTAATGTAAAACCGGATCAACGCTTGATATGACATATCACGCCGTTCCGCAAGCTGCTTGAGAACTCCCAGTGCATCTTGCGGCATGGTGATCTCCACCGTCTCCGCTAGGCGCGGTCGGGCACGCAGTTCTGGGTCAGCCTTCTCCCTTTTCATACCGTTTCCTTTCCTGCACCGTCGCCACCCTGGCGGAGATGATGCGTGTCCGCCTGCCGCGCTCCGTATAAACAACTAACACCAACCGCAGTGCAAAAGAATAACCAATCGCCGCATCACGTTGTTCGTCGTTTCTCGATGCGTCTACGAAGATAATGCTTGGATCAAAGAATACCTGGGCCGCCTCCTCGTAAAGAAACCCCATGTTTAGTCAGATTAATCTCTGCCTTCTGTGCATCCCATTCAAACTGATCATCCTCAACGGAGTAGACAATAATCGTCATTTGTTCCCGCTTACACTCCGAGGTTACTCACCTTCAGTTGCTATCCATCTGCTGACTACCCACACTGATCAACAACCCCTCGTTCATGATCGCGTCTACCTGTAACTGTCCAACGGTGTCGCGTACTTCATCCATAAAATCCGGGTTGGGTACATGGACGATTAAGAGGCCATCTTCGCGTTCTGGACCGCTTGGGTAGACATCAATATTTAAATCAGGGAAGGTATGATGAATCAGACTCACCATCTGCGCCATAATTTCATCTGCTCGCTGCCTCTGTGTTTGATCTACAATCATGGAACATTCTCCTTAATCGCTTGCAAGACCGTTTGAACAAAGGCCAATGCACGTCCTGCTTGGCGTTCGCTAACTTCATTCCGTCCATAGTCGGCATCATTGCGAAGATCATAGACTTCGTTGAGCGAAACAGCTAGATTCTTTTTAGGACCAATGCTGAGATCACGCAACCAGTGCTTGTCGCGGGATCGGACCACCGTTGTGTTTAGTAGGGTGTCGTGCTTCCATCCTCGATCCACCTTGAAACCTTCTTGCTCTAGAAAATAGGAACACACAAAGCGTAGCGCATAGTATGTACGTGATACGGACGAGTCTATGTCCTCTTTTTCGAGCAGTAATCGTGCCGACGCTAAGTAACGCTCCGCTTTCTTTAGCCAAGTTTCTTGTGTCATCCCTACGCGCCGGCTCCCCGCAGCAACTGCCCGGCGATGACCATGCGCTGAACCTGCGAGGTGCCTTCGTAGATTTCGGTGATCTTTGCGTCGCGGAACATTCGCTCGACGGCGTATTCTTTGACATAGCCGTAGCCGCCGTGAATTTGTACCGCATCGTGGGCGCAACGCATCGCCAGCTCGCTGCAAAACAGCTTCGCCATGGCCGCTTCGCGGGTGACGCGGGGTTGACGGTCTTTTAGCACGGCGGCGCGATAGAGCAACAGCCGGCCCGCTTCGATGCCTACGGCCATGTCGGCCAGCATGAACTGGATCGCTTGGTGCTCGGCAATCGGTTTGCCAAACTGTTCGCGTTGCTGGGCGTAGGCCACGGCTGCCGCATACGCGCCCTCGGCGATGCCCAGCGCCTGCGCCGCGATGCCGACGCGCCCGCCGTCAAGCAGCGACATTGCCAGCTTGAAGCCCTCGCCTTCCGCGCCCAGCAGGTAGCGGGCCGGCAAGCGGGCATCTTCGAGGATCAGTTGCGTCGTCTCCGAAGCGCGGATGCCCATCTTATGCTCCCGCTTGCCCACGCTGAGACCGGGCGTGCCCTTGGGCAGCAGAAAGGCGCTGATGCCGCGCGAGGGCTTCACGCTGCGGTCGGTCACGGCAAACAGGATGAAGAGGTCGCCGCTGGCCCCGCTGGTGATCCAGGTCTTGGTGCCGGTGATGCGGTAGCTGTCGCCGTCGCGCACGGCCGGGGTCCGCATACTGGCCGGGTCGGAGCCGGCGTGCGCCTCGCTGAGGGCATAGCCGCCCAGCAATTCGCCCGTTGCCAAGCGCGGCAGCCACTCCCGGCGCTGCTGCTCATTGCCCCAGCGCACCAGGGCATAGCAGGCCAGCGAGTTATGCACCGACACCACGGTGCCCAGCGCGGGTAGCACCTTATTGATCTCTTCCAGCATCAGGATATAGGTCAACGTATCCGCGCCCACGCCGCCGTATTCTTCGGGCACCAACATCCCCGCGAAACCCAGCGCGCCCATCTGCGTGAACACCTCGCGTGGGAAATAGGCCGTCTCGTCCCACTCCTGCGCGTGCGGCTCCAACTCCCGCGCCGCGAAGTCGCGCGCCAGATCGCGGATTTGCGTTTGCTCTTCGGTCAGATCGAGGTTCATGGAGACTCCTACTCTGCGATTGGTTGAATCTCAAACACGCCTTGCGCGCGGTAGAAGCAGACATCAAACTCTAAAAAGAAGTTCATCTGCCCAAACAGCACAGGTGCATCTTCCGAACGGCTCCACGCAAACACGAGTTCAACAGATCGGTTGCCGGTAAGCTGTGGGTGCGTCGCATCCACAAGTAACTGGCGCGTTTCCATACGGCCCAAAATGCCTATAAGCGGGGGTGCGAGTGGCTGATCTTCCCACACTGCCCCTAGTGCTAATCCTGCTTGATAGGGGAACAGATTGATAGCTGATCCTGTATCCAATAATCCCAACGCCTCAATTGCGCGCCCTCGATGGTTAAGGATTAAGGGTAGGCGTGGCATGAGACTAGTCGGTGAGTTGACAGTGGGTGTGAAGGCAAAGCGCATAGGTACTGCTTATCCTTCCTTTGCATTCCTGCGCTTCGCCGCTTTCGCGGCTTGAAGAGTCGCAAATAACGCTTCAGCTACGGCATCGTTCCCGTGCAGCGTAAATATGGGGTACTCTTCATCTGTCAGGAGGGTATTTGAGTTCTGTGCTGCAACCTTTCCTGTGATCCACTCGGTCAACAACGTCTCTAACGACCGGCCACTACGCTGGGCAATATCACCGGCTTGGTCCAGCACGTCGGCGGGGAGATCGAGGGTCACAGTGCGGTTCATGGGGCTACCTCTTATCTTTCTGTAGGGCATCTTGGTTCTACTTGGCTCTATGTTCTTCGGTCAGATCGAGGTTCATCGCAATTCCTGTTGGGTAATAGGCTGTATGTCAAAGACATTTTGTTGGCCGTAAAAGCATACGTTAAATGTTTCAAAGAAATTGATGTGCCCCAAAATCATAGGGGTGTTTTCAGACTGTGTCCAGGCAAAGCCTAGATAAATGGGACCGCCTAACATGATCTGCGGATTAAAAGCTGTCAGGATGATCGCCTTTGCTTGAAGTTGAGCTAAGTTGCCGGTTAGCTCAACATAGTCTGGTTGTTCCTCCCAGACTATACCCAGTGCCGCTCCAATATAATAGGGCAGCACATTTACAGTAGCTCCTGAGTCCAACAACCCTGTTGCTTGGATCGATTGATCCCTGTAGCTAAGAACCATCGGCAGCCGTGGGGTAGCATACGTTAAATCCGCCGTAGCTTTTGTGTAGACAAAGCGCACTCGCGAACTCATTACTGATCTTGATCCGCTTTTTCTTGCCTCACTTTTACTTCGCGGAGTAACCTATGTAACACTTCACCGGCTCCTGTGTCGCCATAAGGCGTGTAAATAGGATATTGCGCGCCAGGAGTAAGTATCGCAACTTCTTCACTGTCCGCTCCGCACTGAATCCATGCTGCCAATATACTATCAAGCGTCCGCCCGCTTTGTTCTGCGACTCGGTTGGCATGGTCCAGCACTTCTGCGGGGAGAGTGAGGGTCACGGTGCGGTTCATGGGGTTGTCTCCTCTCCTTTTGCTATCTTCGCGGCTTGCAATGTTTCAAGCAATGCCTGCGCTCTATAGTCCTCAAGTGCTTGGTATATGACGTTTGATGCACCGTCGCCCGCTTCCGGGGTGTAGATGTAATACTCACGATCCATTGGGAACATTGCGGTCACGGCTGCATCCGCCACATCGCGCGCAATCCACTCCGCCAGCAGGGTCTCTAGCGTCCGTCCACTCTGTTCGGCGACTCGGTTGGCATGGTCCAGCACTTCGGCGGGCAGATCGAGGGTCACGGTGCGGTTCATGGGCTGCCTCCTATTTTGTCGCTTCGCGTGCATCCCGTTGTTCGCTTGCTGCATCTTCTTCCAGAAGTTTCATGAGTATTTTTGCTGCTTCGTAATCGCCGTACACACTCGGAATGTCATACTCAGCATCCGGCGTAAACAGCGTAGTAGGGTCACTTGCCACATCGCGCGCAATCCACTCCGCCAACAGGGTCTCTAGCGACCGGCCAGTGCGCTGGGCAATAGCGCCGGCTTGGTCCAGCACGTCGGCGGGGAGATCGAGGGTCACGGTGCGGTTCATGGGGCTACCTCCTGCACGGCGCAATGAATTGCGCGCCTACACGCTACACTGGGCTAAAGACTCTGCCAGGGATCAGCGATTATGCCCCCTACTTACCGGCTCCTGATCGCTGATCCCTAGCTCCCCTCTTACGCAATACGCAATACGCAGTACGCCCTACGCCGTCTTGGCCGCCGCTTTGAGCAGGTTGCGGGCGATCACGAGGCGCTGGATCTCGGAGGTGCCTTCGCCGATGGTGGTCAGGCGCACGTCGCGGTACATCCGCTCCACTTCGCTTTCGACCGCGTAGCCCATGCCGCCGTGGATCTGGATGGCTTGGTAGGCGCAGTCCTCGCCGATCTCGGAGGCGTAGAGCTTCGCCATGGCGGCGATCTGGCCGAACGGTTTGTGCTGATCTTTGAGCATGGCCGCTTTGTAGATCAGCAGGCGCGCCGCTTCCAGCTTGGTCGCCATGTCGGCCAGCTTGAACTGAATGGCCTGGAAGTTGGCAATCGGCTGGCCGAACTGCTCGCGCTGCTGGGCGTAAGCGATAGCGCGGTCGAAGGCACCCTGGCCCAGGCCCAGGCCCATCGCGCCGATGCTGATGCGCCCGCCGTCAAGGATCTGCATGAATTGCTTGAAGCCTTCGCCGGGCCGGCCCAGGATATGATCCGCCGGCACGCGCACGTCCGCGAAAAACAGCGGCGAGGTGATCGAAGAGCGCAGGCCCATCTTGTTCTCGTCTTTGCCGTAGCTGAGGCCGGGCGTGCCTTTGGGGATGATGAACGAGCTGATGCCGCGGCTGCCGGTGGCGGTCGGGTCGGTCTTGGCCGTGGCGACGATCACCCCGGCCACGCGGCCCGACGTGATCCACAGCTTGCGCCCATTGATCACCCACTCGTTGCCGTCGCGCACGGCGGTTGTGGTAGTGCCGCCCGCATCGGAGCCGGCATTGGGTTCGGTCAGGCCGAACGCGCCCAGATATTCACCCTGCGCCAGCGGAGTCAGCCATTGTTGCTTTTGCGCGTCGTTGCCGAACAGATAGAACGGCGACGCGCCCAGCGAAATGTGCGCGGCCAGGATGATGCCCAGCGACCCATCCACGCGGCTGATCTCTTCCACGGCAATGGCGTAGGAGAGCGTATCGCCGCCTGCGCCGCCGTACTTTTCGGGGAAGGGAATGCCCAGCAGACCCAGTTCGGCCATGCGCTGTAGCAGATGGGCGGGAAACTCGTGCGTCTGGTCGCGCTCAATCGCGCCCGGCGCTACCTCTTTTTCCGCGAAATCGCGCACCGTTTCGCGGAACAGCTTATGTTCTTCGGACAGTTCAAAATCCACCGGAATGCCTCCTTTGGCCGCACCCGCCGGCACAGCATTGGGCGACGGGCACACAGCGCGCAGCCGCGCTTTCTATGCTACAAAACACCATCCTATTTGGTACGATCCGCCGGGGACGCACCATCCGTTTTCAATGTATTATACCGGAAGCATCCGGCTGTTGTCGAACAGCCGCGCCTAGCGTATACTGAGGGCTATGAATCACTCACCCGCTACTCTGTTTGTTTACAGCCCCGCCGTGGCCGCCGCCCTCGCGGCTGGCGGGCCGGTCGTGGCGCTGGAGTCCACTGTGATCGCGCACGGCTTGCCCTGGCCGGCTAATCTGGAGACGGCGCAAGCCTGTGAAGCGGCGGTGCGCGCTGCCGGGGCCGTGCCGGCGACTATTGCCGTGCTGGGCGGGCGCGTCCACATCGGCTGCGACGCGGCGACGCTGGAGCGGTTGGCCCACAGCACCGGCATCGCCAAGTTGAGCATCCGCGACCTGCCGCTCGCGCTGGCGCGGGGCGGCGACGGCGCAACGACCGTGGCCTCGACCATCGCCCTGGCCCGCGCCTGCCCACAGCCCATTGCGGTGTTTGCCACCGGCGGCATTGGCGGCGTGCATCGCGGCTGGGAACGCACGCTCGACATTTCTGCCGATTTACCGACGCTGGCAAGCCACGCGATTGTGACGGTCTGCGCGGGAGCGAAGTCGATCCTCGATCTGCCGGCCACGCGCGAGTGGCTGGAGACGCACGGCGTGAGCGTGCTGGGTTGGCAGACCGATGAGTTCCCCGCCTTCTACAGCCGCGCCAGCGGGTTAGCCGTAGATGCGCGGGTGGAGACGGCGGCAGAGGTCGCGGCGATTATGCGCGCCCGTCAAACATTGGGCTTGCCGGGCGGTGTGTTGCTGACGGTGCCGTTGCCACCCGCCGACGCGATCCCGGCGGCGGACATTGACGGCGCGATTGCCGAAGCCTTAGCCGCCGCCGGCGCACAGGGCGTGCGCGGCAAGGATCTCACGCCGTTCCTGCTGGGCCGCTTGCACGCACGGACGGCGGGCCGCAGCCTGCGCGCCAACGTGGCCTTGCTGCTCAATAACGCCCACATCGGCGGCCAAGTCGCCGTTGCGCTTGTAGCAGCGGTCTAGTGGGCGGATGTTCAACACGGAGACACGGAGACACGGAGTTTTTATGAAGTGCTAACGCACGCGGACGTTCAACACGGAGACATGGAGACACGGAGTTTTTATGAAGGATTCTGTATGTGGCCTGGGGCAGTAGCGATTAAGCGGGAAAACAGGTCAATGTGGCTGGTTAAATCCCCAGCGTTCCTCCGTGTCTCCGTGTCTCCGTGTTGAAATCGCACCCGTTGCAACTGCTGACGCTGGGCGATTTGCTGCTGGATGTGTTGGTGTGCGGCGAGTTGCGGCAGGAGCGGGATGACGCGGGCGCGGTGCAGCTCTCGCCCGGTGGCTCGGCCGCCGGCTTCGCGGCGGCGGCGGCGCAGGGGGCGCAAGTGCGCTTTATCGGCGTGGTGGGCGATGACGTGGCTGGGCGGTTGCTCACTGCCGACTTGCAGGAGCGCGGCATTGATGCGCGGGTGCGGGTGGCACCGGACGCGGCCACCGGCACGGTGCTGGTGCTGCGCGACTTTGATGGACCGGGTCGGCCCCGAATGTGGTCCAACCCCGGCGCATCATTGGGCTTGCGGCCCAGCGACCTTGACCCGGCGCTGTTCCATGACCTCGACGGCTTCCACCTGACCGGCTACTCGCTGTTGCGGCCCGATCCCCGGCCGGCGGCCTTGCACGCCATTGCGCTGGCCCGTGAACACAGCCCCAGCGTGCTGTTTAGCCTTGATCCCAATCCCGCGCACCTGCTGGCCGACACCGACCCCGCTTGGTTGCGGGCGCTGCTGGCCGAGGTGCGGCCCGATGTGCTGTTCCCCAACCTCGAAGAGGGCCGCCTACTGGCCGGGGCGGACGACCCGGCGCTGATCGTGGATCGTCTGCTGGCGCTGGCTCCGGTGGTCGTGCTCAAACTAGGGGCCGCAGGCTGCGTGGTCGGTTGGGACACCGAGCGCCGGCACCTACCCGCGCCGGCAGTGGCGGTGGTGGATGCCACGGGCGCAGGCGATGCGTTCGCGGCCGGTTTTGTCACCGCCTATCTGCGA
>JALYUO010000614.1 GCA_030853735.1 Chloroflexota bacterium | reverse complement strand
CCCGCAGATCGAAAGATTGGCCTCGCCGGGTGGAACCGCCTCCTACACTCCAGTCGTTAGCGGGGACCGGCTGGCTAGACTGAACAGTTACGTGGGCTTGGTGGCTGGATGGAGTACGCCATAGGCCGCAATTTACGCCGTCGCTGCGGCTTGCGCGGCGGCGACGGCGGCGGCGTAGTCGGGTTCGCGCATCTGGTCGGGCACATAGTCGGCGTAGGCAATGCGCCCGTTGCGTCCGATGACAAAGACGGCGCGCTGTAGCAGCCGCCACTCCTTCAGTAGCACGCCATAGGCTGTGCCGAACGCCTCGCTTTTGTGGGCCGATAGCGCTGGATGCTGCACGTCCGCGGCCTGTTGCCGGCGCGCTTGCGCGTAGGGCAGATCCATGCTCACGGTGTAGACCTGCACATCCGCCGGTAATGGTCGCGCAACCGCTCCCACTGTTGCGTCTCCACATGGCACACCGGCGTATCAAGCGAGTTAATCACCGTGATCAGGCGCACCTGACCCGCCGAGTCGGCCAGGCGCACCTGACTGCCGGTGCCGATGGCTCCATCAAAATGATCCAGCAAAAAGTCGGGTGCCGCAGCGCCCGGCTGCAATTTGCGCCCCACTACCGTAAGCTGTTCGTCGAGTTCAAAGGCTTCACCGCTACGTTCTTCCATACGAATACTGCTCCTCTTGTGTAGAAGTGTGAAGCGTAAACCATCGGTAACGATTCAGCTTGTGTTGCTGGAAAGAGGATCGGTCGTTCTGAGTAAGCGGATGAGGGCGATGGATTCCCATTCCCACCTTGCCGCCGACAGACCCGCGCACGCCGTGCGCTACTACATTGCCGCCGGCGGCCCAATCGCCCTCGTCTACGTACTCAGAGTAAGCGGATGAGGGCGATGGATTCCCATCCCAACCTTGCCGCCGACAGACCCGCGCACGCCGTGCGCTACTACTAGTGCCGCCGGCGGACCCCTCGCTCTCGTCTACCTACTCAGTAGGCCGACCAGCCCTATATGTCATGTTCTCACCGCGCGTGCGTGCCAGCCCACGCACAGCCGTGCGCTACTACAGCACTTACCAACTTGACAAATAGGACTGGTTGGTCTACTCAGAATGACAAGGCTCCTCTTTTAGCAATAGCTTGCGTAGTTACTCACGCTGCCCGTTGCCTGCGTTATGGCCTAGCGTCCCGGCAGGATCGGTGCGTCGCTGGGCGCACAATCAATCGGGAAGAAGGTGTTGCTGACGATCTTGGCCGTTTGGCCGCGCGTGATCGCTATGCAAGAGCGATAGTAGGGCCGGCGCAGGCTGTCGCACGTCTCCAGCAGCCCGGTGCAGGCGTTGATTTCACCCGTGCCGCAATCATAGCCGCTGATGATGCCGCGCCGGGCCAAGCGTTCGATGTAGATATAGAAGTTGTTATTGGCCGGGGTCACATCCTCGAAGCTCTGGGTGCCGGCCGGCGGCGTGTCGCTATAGCCGGCCGCGTTGGAGTCCATCTTGGCAAGCTGGCCGCGCGTCACCGGGTTGCTGAGGCGGAAGTAGGCGCGCTGGGCTGCGTCGCAGGGCTCGGCTTGACCGGTGACCGGGTTGACCCCGCCGCAGTCATAGCCATTGATCAGCCCGCGTTCGGCCAACCGCTCGATGAAGGGGTAGAAGAGGGTGCCCGGCAGCACATCGGTGAACGCTTGGCCCGTTACCGGTTCGCCGAAGCCGGCAGAGAGCGCGACGATTTTGCTCACCTGGGCGCGCGTCACTGCGGCGTAAGGCCGGAACGTGCCGTCGCTGTAGCCGGTGACGATGCCTCGGCAGGCCAAGCACTGGATGTAGATGTAGAACGGGCTGTAGCGCGGCACATCGCTGAACTGGATGGTACAGACCGTAGCCGTTGCGGTAGCGGTCGTGGCGGCCGTCGCGGTGGCGCTAGTCGCGACCGTCGCAGTAGCGGTCGTCGCGCTCGTGGCGGTGGCCGTCGTGACGACCGTCGCGGTGGCGCTGGGCGCGCTCGTGGCGGTGGCGGTGGTCGTGCTACCGGGTGGGATCGTCAGCGTGGTAGTCGCCGATGGGATGGGACTTTGTGTGCCGGTCGGCGTGGCCGTGTTGACCGCTGTTAGAGTGGCGCTGGCCGCAGCTGTGCCTGTCGCGGTGCTGGTCTGCGTCACGGTCGTGGTGCTAGTCCGCGTTACGGTTGCCGTGCTGGTCTGCGTCACGGTGGTAGTGCTGGTCTGCGTCGTGGTGGCGGTGTTCGTTGGGATTAGGGTCGCCGTACTGGTCCGCGTTGTGGTGGCGGTGGTGGTCGGCGTGATCGTGGGTGTCGTGGTGCGGGTGACAGTGGCGCTATTGGTTGGGGTGATTGTCGCGCTGGGGGTTGGCGTGGCCGTTGCGCCCACCACTGTGCGGCACGTCGAGAACTCCGACGTGTTGCCACTGCTGTCGGTAGCATCCGCTGTGATGAAACTGCCGGCAGGCACGTTCACCGGCAGCGTCACGCTGAACGCGGTCGGGCCGCAGCTCGCCCCGCCGTTCACCGTGGTCGATCCCAGATAGGTTTGACCTTCGCCGTGCCCTGACGGGTCGCAGATCGGGTTGCTGAAAAACTCCAGGGTATAGGTGGTGTTGGTGAATACATCTAAGGTGCCGCTGATCAGCGTCGTGCTGCCGTTCGCCAGCGCCAAGCTCAGGTCCGGGTAGTTTTGCAGATGGTTTGCGCCGTCGTCGCGGTCGCAAGCGTCATTGGCGGTCACGCCGTCGGCCCCCAGGTCAATGCCCAACGTGGTGTTGCTGAAGATGGCGTTTTGGCGGACGTTGTTGTTGATGCCACCGCTTCCCGGCGCGCTCTGAAATATGCTGATGCCCGTGCTGCCGTTAAAGGCAATGGTGTTGGTGCTAATTTGGCTGTCGCTGGTGTCTGTGATGGCGATGCCCGCATCAAGGTTGGGCAGCGCGGCGGTGCCGGCGGTGGTGGTGCCGATGCGGTTACCTTGAATCAGGGTGCCAACAAAGCCGCTGGGCCGCAACAGAGGGAGGCTGGGGCGCAGCAGGGGGGGGCTCGAAGCGCCACCGGATTGGAGTAATACCCCGTTGCCCGTGTTGCCGGAAATCAAGTTGCCGGCTCCGGCTGCTGCCCCACCCACGACGCTGTTGCCGGCGCTGAAGCTGTTGATGCCATTGCCCCCGTTCGGCAGCGCCGCAGTGCCGTTGAGCGTGGTGCCGATCTGGTTGCCCTGGATGGTCGTGCTGCCGCTAAACAACATCAACACGCCGTCGGACCCATTACCACTAATCAAGTTGCCGGTCCCAGCAGCGGCCCCGCCTATTGTGTTGTTGCCGGCGTTAAATTCTAAGCGCACGCCCGCGCCGATGTTGCCGAGCGCCTGAGTGCCGGTGATGATAGTGCCGATGAGGTTGCCCTGCACAAAGTTGCCGCTGGGGTCGGCCGGTATGCGGGGGCCGGCAGCGGGCGGTAGCCCGATCAGCACCCCGCTGTTCAGGTTGGCGCTGATTAGGTTGCCCAGGTTGTTGTTGCCGACCCGGTTGCCACTGCCGTCGGTGATCGACACGCCGTTGCGTTGGTTGCCGGCCGCGAGGCTACCGCTGCGATCCGTGCCGATATAGTTGTTCTGGATGTTGTTGTTGGCGTTGCCGGGACTGGCAAGGGTCACACCGTCGTTGCCGTTGCCGCCGATTAAGTTGCGCGCCGCTGCCGTGGGGCCGCCGACTAGGCTGGTGGTCGCCCCGTTAAACGTTACGCCCGAAAGGGCGTTGCCCAGCGTCGTTGCGCCGTCGTCCCCCAGGCCGAGAAAGTTGCCGGCAATGGTGATGTTGGTCGCGCCGGTCGCGGTTGTGCTGTTGACCCGCACGCCGTCGCCGCCGAATCTGTTGATGATCAGTCCCTGGATGATGCTGTTCGACGGAGTGCTGCCGGCGCTGGAGTCGGGCGCAAGGACCAGCCCATCCCCAGACTCCAGATTGTTGCCGTTCAGTTCGATCAGCAGCACCGCGTTGTCGCCCACAGCCAGGGTGTTCGCGCTGCTGCCCGGCTGCGTGTAGCCGTTGATCGTTACCGTATCGCTGATCACCGGCAACACGGTGGCCGGTTGGATGGTGTGAACCCCGATGCCGGCGATAGTGAACTGGATCGTATCGGGGCCGGCGTGCGCGTTGGCCTCTTGGATGGCCGCCCGCAGCGTGCAGGTGTTGACGCTGGTCAGGCAGACCCCGTTGCCGGGGGCTATATCCGGCTCGTCGCCGTTGCTGTTCACGGTATAGACGGTGGCCGGGCGGTTGCTTCCGCCTGCGCCGAGTTGCCCGGCTAGGGCTGCGCTGGTGGACGCAGCAGGCTGGGCCGCCACGCTGCTCCACCCTGCGAGCAGGGTGCTGAGGACGAGGAGAGCGGTATAAATACTCCGCTTGCGGGGTCGGGGGATGCGCTGGATCATGGAGAACTCCTTTTGCTGAGAGACGATTTATGAACAGATGCGCCCTGACCAGCCACATAAAACACGTCATAATCTACAGTATAGTGCTACGCGGTAGCAAATTTTTACGAACGCGCTAGCTGAAAATGCAGACGGTTATCGAGCGTAGTCTATCTTTTCACTAGCAGAATCCTTGCCACCATGTAACCAGCCCGCCGTGGGGGCGACGCATCGTTTGGCAGACAGTGGCGCGCGGACTGCCCGCACCCCCCAACCCCCGCTGCTGAAGGGCGCGCGGGAGTCAGACCCGTGCGCTGCGCCCTCGCGTCTGGGTGCGCTGCATCTAAATTGGCGCGGGGCGGCTGGGGTTGGGCGACTGGAACTCGCCACTACCGCTACGAAGCCCGCCTA
>JALYUO010000602.1 GCA_030853735.1 Chloroflexota bacterium | reverse complement strand
GCGACCGGCGTTGCGCGGGATGGCCGCGCCTTGCGGCTTGGCGGGCGGGTTTTTGCCCGGCGCGTGGGGGCGACCGCCGGCTCCAGGCTGGGCTTCCGCCGGCGCGGGGGCTTGGGTGGGCGGCGGGGCCGCCGGCTCGATCCGCAGGCTGAGAACGCGGGTGCCCAGTTGGCGGATTTCGGCTTTCAGTTCATCGAATAGCTCAAAGGCGTTGCGCTTGTATTCGATCAGCGGGTCTTTTTGCGCGTAGGCTTGCAGACCGATGGACTGGCGCAGGCTTTCCATCGTGGTCAGATGGCGGGTCCAGAGCTGGTCAATAACGTGCAAGATCCAGCGCGACTCTTGGTGCTTGACAAAGGCATCGCGCACCAGGGTTTTCACCTCGTCGTCGAGCGTCGCCAGCGGGGCTAGTTCGACCTCTTCCAGCGTGGCCGTGCCGACGGCGGCTTCGATTTCGCGATAGACCGGCGCGGGCAGGCTGTTGTCTACCATTGCCAGCATGGGGACATTGGCGTTTTGCTGCACAAAGTCGCGGCCTAACCGTTCTTGCACTTCGCCATAGATTTCTTCCAGTTGATCGGCCAGCAGGCGAGGCAGGGCGGTGGCCCCCAGCGAACTGCCGGTGTCAATGCTCAGACGCGCCGCTGCCGAGGCAGGCACCAACGGGAACGCGCCGTCGAGCAGATCGAGCAGCAGGCTGGCTTCGCGTTCGCTGTCGGGCAGATGGGCGATCCCGTCTAGATCGGGGCCGCCGCCCAGCTTGGCCGCACTTTCGGCCACATCGAGGATGTCGCCGCGCAAGGCCGCGATGCGCGCCGTTTCTTGCGTCTGGGCGATGCGCTCGGCGAACTGGCGCTCAAACTCCTCGCCGGCGATGCCGTTGAAATATTGCAGCGCCTCCTCGTACTCCATGCCTTCGAGTTCTTCGCCGGTTAGTTCGGCGGGCAGGGGTAAGATGGCGGCCATGATCTTCAGCAGCTTGCTGTAATCGAAGGCGGCGTGTTGCACCGTCTCATACATCGGGTCGTCTACGTGGTAGAAGGCGCGCAACTCTTTGTCCACTGCGCCCTCGATCAAGTCCAGCCGCCCCGCCGCCGACTCCTCGGTGATGGCTTCCAGTTCGGCGGCCACCGCTTCGCGGTCGCCGCCTTCGATCAGCGCGCCGACCTGTTCGCGCAGCAGGTGGTGGGCGAGGCGGCGGGTCACATCTTCGCTAAAGGTGTCGGCCAGGGCGGCGAACAGGGTTTCGGGGTCTATCGGCCCTTTTTTGCGGCTGGGTTCCGGCCCGCCGGGGCGCGCGGCGGGATTCGCCAGCGCGTCCACCGTCTCGGTGAGCATATCCAGCACGATGGTACGCGGGTCACCCTGGGTCAGCACATAGCGGCGCTCTTTGTAGATCACGTCGCGCTGGGTGTTCACCACATCGTCATACTCGACCAAGTGCTTGCGGGTGTCGAAGTTGTAGCCTTCCATCTTGGTCTGGGCCGTTTCGACGCTTTTGCTGATCAGGTTGTGTTCAATCGGCATATCCTCTTCCCAGAGGGCGTTGAACATCCGCGAGTTGACGATGGTCTGGTTGACCCCGGAACGGCGCATGATTTCGTCTTCAAGCGACACATAGAAGCGCGAGGAACCGGGATCGCCCTGGCGACCGGCGCGCCCGCGCAACTGGTTGTCAATGCGCCGGCTCTCGTGGCGTTCGGTGCCGATGATATGCAGGCCGCCCAGGTCGGACACCCCGAAGCCGAGTTGGATGTCGGTGCCGCGCCCGGCCATGTTGGTGGCGATGGTCACCGCGCCCTTTTGGCCGGCTTGGGCCACGAGGCTGGCTTCGCGCTCATGCTGCTTGGCGTTTAGCACCGCATGGGGGATGCCGTCGGCTTCCAGCATGGCGGCCAGTTCCTCCGACTTTTCGATGGACACCGTGCCGACCAGGATGGGGCGGCCCACCTCGCGCATCTCTTTGATCTCTTCGACCACGGCGCGGAACTTGGAGGCTTCGTTTTTATACACGCGGTCACCGTGGTCCTGGCGGATCAAAGGCAGGCGGGTGGGAATAGCGGTGACTTCGAGTTTGTAGATTTTGAAGAACTCTTCCGCCTCGGTCAGCGCGGTGCCGGTCATGCCGGCCAGCTTGGCGTACATCCGAAAGTAGTTCTGGATGGTGATCGTGGCGTAGGTCTGGCTTTCGCCGCGCACCGTGATGCCCTCTTTGGCCTCAATGGCCTCGTGCAAGCCCTCCGAGTAGCGGCGGCCCTCCATCGGGCGACCGGTAAACTCGTCCACGATGACCACTTCGACCGGCTGCTTGGGATTGAGCCGTTCGCCGGGCGAGACGATCTTGCCTTCTTGCGTCAGCACATAGTCGCGGTCGCGGCGGAACAGGGCGTGCGCTTTGAGCGCGTTTTCCAGGCCGTAGACCAGCATAAAGTTGTCGGGGTGATACAAGTTGGTGATATGGAAGTGGGCTTCAGCGCGCTCCACGCCCTCGTCGGTGAAGACCACACTGCGGCTCTTTTCGTCCATGGTGTAGTCGCGCGCTTCTTGCAAAGTACGGGCGAAGCCGGCGGCGCGCTCATGCACATCGCTGGTCTGTTGCGAGGGGCCGCTGATGATCAGCGGGGTGCGCGCTTCGTCAATCAGGATGTTGTCCACTTCGTCCACCAGCGCGAAGTGGTGGCCGCGCTGGACCACGTTTTCCGGCCCCGGCGCGGTGTTGTCGCGCAGATAGTCGAAGCCGAACTCCGAGTTGGTGCCGTAGGTGATGTCGGCCCGGTACTCACCGACGCGCTCATAGGCGCTCATGTCGTTGAGGATCACGCCGACCGTCAGGCCGAGCATGGTGTAGATCGGACTCATCCAGTCGCTGTCACGCTGGACGAGGTATTCGTTGACGGTGACCAGATGCGCGCCGCGCGCGGCCAGCGCGTTCAGCGAAAGGGCCAAACTCGCCACCAGCGTCTTGCCTTCACCGGTCTTCATCTCGGCGATTTTGCCTTCATGCAGCGTCGTGCCGCCCATGAACTGCACGTCGGCGGGGCGCAGGCCGATAGCCCGCCGTGCCGCATCCCAGGCGCAGGCGAAAGCGATGGGCAGCAGATCGTTGAGCAGCGCCTCTTCGTCTTTGCGCTCGGCGGCGTGGAACTCGGTTTCCATGGCGCGCAGCTTGTCCGCGCCTTCGCGCTCGCTTTCGCGGCGCAGGTGGGCGTGGAAGCGGCGGAAAAAGTCGTCAACGGCGGTGTCGCGGGCGATCATCCCTTCGCCGAGGTGCTGCGGCTTGACCTGGGGCAGGCTTTCGTCGGCCTCTTGCGCGTCGAGTTCGGCCAACAGGGCATCTTGGCGGTCGGTGAGGTCGGCCAACGGCTCCAGGAACTCGGCAACCGCCTCGCCGTAGTCGGCGCGCAGGCGTTCCTCGTAGGTCTGCCAAAGGGTGGTGCGGGCGTGCAGCAGTTGGCCGCGACAGGCGGCCATGCGCGCTTGCAAGCGGTCGGTGCGGCGGTCGAAGCGCAGACGCAAGGCGGTCAGCGTGGCGCGATTTTCCGCCGACGTGCTATCGGCTGCCAGCGCCTGCTCGGTCAGGGCCAGCAGCGTGGCGGCGGCGGTCTCTTGCCAGGTCAGCAGGTCGGCCAAATCGTCTTTGGCGGCACGGGTGGTGCCAAGCGCGATGCCGCCGGTGCCGCCGGCGGCCGGGACGGGCGCAGCCTTGCGGCGGCCAAACAGCCCGCCGCCCGTGCGCGGCGCGTCGGTGGCGATGGGGCCGGACGCGGCCTGCAACTCACCGGGCAACAGCAAGCCCTGGCGTTGCAGGTGCCGCATCAGGTCGTTGGCATCCAGCGCGGCGACGAGGGTGCGGGTCGCTTCGCGCAGGCTGTCCAGCGCGGATTGCAGCGCGGCGGTTTCGGCGGCTTTGCCGGCCAGTGGGTGCGGGCCGCGCGCGATGTCGGCGGCTGCGCCCTCCACGAGCGGTGTATCGCCCAGCAGGGCCAGCAGCGCGGTGGCCTCGCGCAACCCGTCGAGCAGGGCTTGCATCCGCTGGAAATAGGTGGCCGTCTCCGGTTCGAGGGCGGCAGCGGCTTGGTCCACCAGTTTCACCAGGGCATCCGGCTTGATGCTATCGCTCTTACGCTCCCCGTCGCCGGACGGCAGCTTTTCGACCACGGCGTTGAGGGCGGGGCGGTCGGCTTGCAGGACACGCAACTGATCGGCGATCCGCTCACTCAGTTCGGCGATGTTGGTTTCGACTTCGGCGCGTTCACCGGTGCGCCGGGCCAAGTCCGCGATCAGTTGGACCAACTGGCGGCTGTCGGCCAGCAAGACGTTCAGGTTGCGGGTCGTGGCCTCGCCCACCTCGATCACGCGGCGACTGTCCGCCGCGTCGGCGGTCAGGCTCGCCACACGGGTGGTGGTGGCGGTCAGGGCACCGATCAGCAGCGCAGGCAAGGCGCGCCCGCCGTTGCTCTCACGGTGCAGCAGGTCGTGCAGCCCCTGGCGCAGATCGGCCATGCCGGCCAACTGCGCGGTCAGCAGCGTCTCAATTTCGTCATTCACTGCCGTGACGATGCGCCGCAGCCGGACAATCTCTTTATCCTGGGAGTCCACAAAGTTTCCCAGCCATTTGAACATGGTCGATCCTCTTTCGTAATGCGTAATAACTCGCATCGGTGGCGGGCGACGGATTACACCACAAAGACACAAAGAACACGAAGATTCTAATAATGGGTTTCCGCTATTATGAACCACGGCCTACGGCTCACGGCTCACGGCCCACGGCCCACGGCTCAGGCGTTCCGTACTTCAAACGCAGTTTGGAAGCCGAGGGTTTTCAGGGCGGCTTCCAGGGCGGCGCGGTAGGCGGGGCCGGTGAGCGTCGGGGTCGCGGCGCGGGCGGTTTGGAGTTCGGCGGCGAGGCTGTGGCCCAGCGGGATCGCGGTGTCGAGGGCGGGCAGGCCGGTCGCGGCGAGGGCGGCGGTGTAGGATTCGACGCGGGCCGGGTCGCGCAACGCCAGATCGGCCAGTTGGATGGCGACCAAGCTGCGGCGCAGATCCTCGCGCTGGTTGGTGAAGAAGCGCGCGCTCAGGGCCGCCAGCCGCTCTTCTAATGCCGCCCCAACGGTGGCTCCGTCGCTGTCGGGTGCATCGAACTGCTCCATCAGCCAGCGCCGGTTGCGGTCGGCCATGTAGGGCGGGAAGACGCTTTCGTTGCCGGTTAGCATCTCCACGAGGTCTAGCCCCCAGGCTTGCTTGGCGGCGGTCAGACTGGGGTCAATCGCAGCAATCCGCGCCGCGATCCAGGCGTGGTCGGTCAGGGTGAGCAGGCCGTTGGCGGCGGGCTGCAACGCCTCGCGGTCGCGTGCGCCGGGCCGCAAGGCGATGGCGGTCGGCTTGTCGTCGCGGTGCCCGTCCAGGTGCA
>JALYUO010000596.1 GCA_030853735.1 Chloroflexota bacterium | reverse complement strand
GGGCAACCGCTATGAGCGGCCGGTTCGCAGCACGGACCGCCAAGACCGTGCGCCGCGTGGCGAAGCCAACGACCCGCCCTACAGCGAGATCGCCGCCGAACCGCCCGGCGTGGTGGAGATCGATCCGGCGCTGCAACCGTTGCAAGAAGGCGATGGGCGCAGCTTCGATACGCCCGCTGATGCCGTCGCGCCGCTAGCTGCCGAAATCCTGCGGCAGTTGCTGTCAGGGATGCGTTTCCAGGGCCGCATCGCGCGGCATGAATCCGAGGCCGAGGCCGAGATCAACTCCGGCGATACAGACCCCTCAGTAGTGCTGAATATCACCGGCCTCAGCGAGAGCGATCAGCAATTGCTGATCGGGCGGCGCGGCGAACATCTGACGGCGGTGCAGTTCCTGGTCAACCTGCTGCTGGGCGCGCAAACCGACCTCTGGGCGCGCGTGGTCGTAGACGTGGACGGCTATCGTGTGAAGCGCCGCGCCGCACTGACGCTGCTGGCCGAGCGCATGGCCGAGCGTGTGATCGAGCAAGGCCAGCCCTATCCGCTGGAACCGATGTCGCCATATGACCGCCGCCTAGTCCACATGGCGCTGGCGGAACACCCCCAGGTGATGACGGAAAGCACCGGCGAGGGCGACGAGCGCCGCATCGTGATTATGCTGCGCGAGTAGTACCCGGCCGTCGGTCGCCGGTCGTCAGTGGACGGGTGTCAGCTTGACGGCGGGCGGGTGGCTTTTGTCTATTGCGGTTGTCAGCCGTCAGCGCGTGTTGCTGGCGGCTGGTGTTTTCTAGGAATTAGGGGTAGGTAAGGCTGTATGACCTATACGCCGGGCTATGTGGTGGTCGGGCATCTGAGTAAGGATCTGCCTTCCAGTGGGGGCGTGACCGGCGGCGGCACGGTGCTGTATGCGGGCATAACGGCGGCGCTGTTGGGGGTGCCCACGGCGTTGGTGACGGCTTGCGCGCCGGCTGACTTGGCGTTGCTGGCACCGGCGGAGGCGGCGGGCGTACTCTGCGCGGTGCAGCCCTCACCGGCAACCACGACTTTCAGCATGGAGTATCGCAGCGAAGCGCGGCAACTGTACCTGCACGCCCGCGCCACGCCGCTCGGCGCGGCGGCCCTGCCGGCGGCTTGGCAAGCCACCCCCATCCTGCACCTCGGCCCCATCGCCGACGAAGTGGACGCGGCGGCAGCCTGGGACGAGGTGTGCCCTAATGCGCTGATCGGCGTGACCCCGCAGGGCTGGCTGCGCGCCTGGGACGCGGCGGGCCGCATTACCGCCACGCCCTGGACCGCTGCCGCGCCGTTGTTGGCCCGCACCGACGTGCTGGTGATGAGCCTGGAGGACACTGCGGGCGATCAAGAAGCACTGCTGGGCTATGTCGCCCTAGCGCCACTGGCGGTGGTCACGGCGGGCGGGGCCGGAGCCACGTTGTATGAGTGGGGGCAAGCGGTCGCTGTGGTGCCCGCCTGCCAGGCTACGCCGGTAGACTTCACCGGCGCGGGCGACGTGTTCGCGGCGGCCTTCCTGGTGCGCTACCACGAGACCGGCGACGCGCTGCGGGCTATTGCGTTTGCCCACGCCGCCGCCGCGTATGCCATTGAAGCGCCCGGCATTGCCGGCATCACGGCCCGCCCGGCAGTGACAGCGCGGGCGGGGGGCGCGTGAGACGAGTGTTGAGTGTTGAGTGTTGAGTGTTGAGTGTTGAGTTTCAAGCCGGGTAGCTCACCACCGACTGACGACTGACGATTGACGACTGACGACTGCCGACTATGCACGCTATTCCTGACAACTTTGCCCGGCTGACTGCCGAGGTGCATGGCGCGGCGGGCGTGGCGTGGTTGGCCGCGCTGCCGGGGCTGCTGGCGGACTGTGAGCGGCGCTGGGGGCTGCGGGTGGGGCCGCCGTTTGCCCTGTCCTACAACTATGTGGCCCCGGCAGTGCGGGCGGACGGCAGCGAGGTCGTGCTGAAACTAGGTGTGCCCCAGCGCGAACTCTTGTCTGAGACGGCGGCGTTGCAGGTCTATGCCGGGCGGGGCAGCGTGCAATTGTTGGCGGCGGACCCGGCGCGTGGGATCTTGCTGCTGGAACGGCTGTGGCCCGGCACGCCATTGGTGGAGCTGGCCGATGACGCAGCGACGGCCATTGCCGCCCAAGTGATGCGCGAGTTGTGGCAGCCGGTGCCCGCGCAGCACGCCTTCCGCACAGTGGGCGACTGGGCGGCAGGGTTGGGCAAGCTGCGGGCGCGCTTCGGCGGCGGCACCGGTCCGTTGCCCGCGCGTTTGGTGGCCCTGGCCGAAGGGCTGTTTGCCGAATTGCTGCCCGCGCAGGCCGCGCCGGTGGTGCTGCACGGCGATTTGCACCATTGGAACATCGTGGCGGCCCAGCGGCGGCCCTGGCTGGCGCTGGATCCGAAGGGCATCCTCGGTGAGCCGGCCTACGAGGTAGGTGCCTGGCTGCGTAATCCGCTGCCGGGCCTGTTGGCGCAGCCCGACCCGGCGCGCCTCCAGGCGCGGCGCGTGGCGCAGTTCGCCGAAGTGTTGGAACTGGACCGCCGCCGCCTCGCCGCTTGGGGCGTGGCCCAGGCCGTGCTGTCGGCCTGGTGGAGCATCGAAGACCACGGCCACGGCGGGGCAGATGCGCTGACCTGCGCCGAATTGCTGCTGCCGTTGCTGTGATGCAGGTGTCAGGGGTCGTAACCAAAAACGTTACAGGAGCAAGTTTATGGACAGTGAGTTCACCCAACCACTAACCACTGCAAACTTCTATGAGCAATTACTCAATGATCTACGATCCATCATTAGCACAGGTCGTCATCATGCGATCATCGCAATAAGCGGAGAGTTGGTGAATACGTACTGGCGGATCGGGGAGCGCATTGTTCAGGAAGAGCAGAAGGGAGCAAAGCGTGCTGTTTACGGAGAACAATTGCTGGTCCGCCTAGGACGCACACTCAGCTACGAGTTCGGGCGAGGATTCGCTGAACAGAGTCTCCGTAATATGCGGCAGTTCTACTTAAGCTATCCGATCCGCTCCGCAGTGCGGAGCGAATTAGGCTGGACTCACTATCGTAGCCTGATGCGTCTGCCGACAGTGGAACAACGAGACTTCTACGGGCAAATGACCGCAAGTGGGCGCTGGAGTTCACGCGAGTTGGATCGCCAGATTCAATCCATGCTCTATGAGCGGGTCGGACTTTCGCGTAGACCCGAAGCACTGGCCCGCAACCTACCTGAACCTGTTAGTCAACTCACGTCCCCTCTTACAATTTTTAAGGATCCATACATCTTAGATTTTCTTGGCCTCCAGGATACGTATGCGGAGAAAGATTTAGAAGCGGCACTGGTTCACAATATGGAGCAGTTCCTACTGGAACTTGGCACCGGCTTTTGCTTTCTAGGACGACAACGCCGCTTAACACTTGACGATAAAGACTATTATGTTGATTTAGTTTTCTACCATCGTATGTTACGCTGCTTAGTGTTAGTAGACCTTAAGATCGGCGCCTTTGAGCCGGCGGATGCAGCGCAAATGCAACTCTATCTCCAATGGTTTCGTCGCTATGATACGGCAGATGGCGAAGCAGATCCGGTCGGATTGATTTTATGTGGCTCAAAAGGCGAGCAAGTAATCGAATTGCTGCTTTCCGCGCCGGAGAACCGCATCAAAGTTGCCCAGTATCTACTGCTGGACAATGCCGAGGCTATAAAAAAACGCTTGGCACAAATCGTTACGGCCTACGAGCAATTACGCATCGTACCAACTACGGAAGGCTCAACAACAGAGTAGCGATGTACGACGACACCATTGTAGCCGTGGCGACCCCGCCGGGGGTGGGCGGCATCGGGACGATCCGGCTGAGTGGACCGGCGGCGCTGGCGATCCTGCGGGCGGTGTTTGTGCGCGCATCGGGCCGGGCGCTGGCCGCCGACCGTCCGCCGCCCTCGCACCGGCTGATCTACGGCCATATCCGCGACCCGGCCAGTGGCGAACGGGTGGACGAGGTGCTGGCCGCCTACATGGCCGCGCCCCACAGCTACACGCGCGAAGACGTGGTGGAGATCGACAGCCACGGCGGGCCGGCCCCCTTGCAGCGCATCCTGGGCCTAGCCCTGCGGCACGGTGCGCGCTTGGCCGGGCCGGGCGAGTTCACGCTGCGCGCTTTCCTGCATGGGCGGCTGGATTTGGCGCAGGCCGAGGCCGTGCTGGATGTGATCAATGCGCGCACGCAGGCGGGCTTGCGGGCGGCGGTGGATCAGTTGGGCGGGCGGCTATCGGGGCGGGTGCGCGACTTGCGGGCACGGCTGTTGCGCGTGCTGGCCCATTTGGAAGCCGAGATTGACTTCCCCGAAGACGATGTGCCGCCGTCCGACATCACGCCGCTGCTGGCCCCGTTGCTGGCCGAGATCCGGGCGCTGGGCGATGAGGCCGAGAACGGGCGCTTGCTGCGCCAGGGCGTGCGAACGGCGCTGATCGGGCGGCCCAATGCGGGCAAATCCAGCCTGCTGAACGCCCTGCTGCGGGCCGACCGGGCCATCGTCACACCGATCCCCGGCACTACGCGCGACACCTTGGAAGAGACCGCCGCGCTGGGCGGCATTCCCTTCGTGCTGGTAGACACCGCCGGGCTGACCGAGAGCGCCGATCTGGTCGAGCAGTTGGGCGTGGAGCGCAGCCATGCCGCCGCCGGACGCGCCGACCTAGTGCTGCTGGTGCTGGATGCCGCCCGTGCGCTGGATGCCGCCGACGAGACTGCGCTGCGAACGGTGCTGGACGAAGCCGGGACGGCGGGCGAGGGCGGAGTACGCGAAAGGCTGCTGGTGGTGCTCAATAAAAGCGACCTGCCGCCCCTGGTCACGCCAGAGCGGGTGGCGGCGCTGTTGCCGGGCGTGCCGACCGTGACGGCTTCGGCCCAGGCGCGCGGCGGCACGGCGGCGCTGGAAGCGGCGATGATCGAGCGCGTGACCGGCGGGCGCACCAGCAGCGACGACACGCCGCTGGTGACGAATGTGCGCCACGGCGACGCGCTGCGGACCGCCGCCGATCATGTGGCCGCGGCCCAGCAAGCCGCTACAGTTGGCACTCCGGCGGCGTTTATAGCAGTAGACATTCATGCCGCGCTGAATGCGCTGGGCAGTATTACCGGCGAGACGGTCGGCGAGGATCTGCTCGACGTGATCTTCCGCGAGTTTTGCATCGGCAAGTAGCGTGTGCGCCGGCAGGTACGAAATGATAGCCCAATAGTCCTATAGCAGTCGGGACTATTCGGCTATATGCTCCTCTGCCGCTGGGTGTTACACTGAGGCCAGGAAGACACCTGACAGATTTGCTGTGGAAATTGCGGTAGTAAGGTTACGTGCCCGTTGTTGTCAGGGTCGGCGCATCGTCGCCAGAGAGGACTGCCATGACCGCCTTAGAAGGTACACTTCGTGACATGAGTGTGGTCAATCTCATCCAGGTGTTCACCATCAGCAAACGCGACGGTATTCTGGTGCTGATGATGGCTGGGGTGAAAGGTGTGCTGTTTTTGGCCGATGGGCAGATCATCCACGCGGCGATTATGTTGACGCTGACCAATGAGGTGCTGGCGCAGGGCGCTGAGGCGTTTTACGCCATGCTGCGTTGGCACGAGGCGCGTTTCTGGTTTAACGGCACGCCGGGCACGACGCAACCCGCCCGCACGATCACCACCGATAGCAGCTATTTGCTGCTGGAGGGGCTGCGGCGGCTGGATCAGGAAGCGAGCGCGCACGCCGCTATTGCTATCGAATCGCGGGTGCGCCGGCCCGCCGGGGACACGTTGGAGCGCGCGGGCGCGACGGTGAACGACATTGCGCGCCAAGTGCTATTGCGGGTAGGGCCGGTGGATCGCCGGGTAGACGACCTAGCCCAGGAGACGGGCCTGGGCGAATTGCTCACGCTGATGACGGTGGCCGAACTGCTTGATGCCGGCCTGTTGGAGCGGGCGGTAGCACAGCCGTTCCGGCCCGGCTCCACTGATTTTGCTACCTTCGAGGGCTTTGCGGGTTTTGCGGATATTGTAGGCTTCGACTTCCCGGACCTCGCCCAACTGCCCGACTCGCGACCCAGCGCCAGCGCCGCCTAGCCCGACCTCGTTGATCCACAGAGACGAGTTGATCCGCGAAGGGCCGCGAAGAACCGCGAAGAACGACGACCTGAATAGCGGTTAGCAACGGTCATTTAGCACGTTCGGCGGCTGTAGTAGCGTTGGGCGGGCGCGGGGTGGGGCGGCGATAGACCCGCCGGTTGCGCTCACCGTTTGGCACGGATCTAGGGCGGGCCTCGCCGGGTGGAACCGCCTCCTACAACCCGGTGCCGCGCTCTCTACCGCCCGCCGCGGCTCGGTCCCCCTTCTGACCGCATCATCCTGCTAATCTCCGCGTCCTGCGCGGATCAGAAACCTTCGTGATCCTTCGTGGATCAATCCGGCTTCGTGATTCTTCAGGTCTCTTCGCGCCTTTCTTGCATCAATACTGGTGGCAGAAAAGTTCTTGACAGTGCCAGTCAAAAAGCGTAGGATCAGAACACCGGAGGACGAAAGGAATGGTCACTCAAAATTGTAGTTGGCAAATCGTCTATCGCTTGCTGTTCCTCATAGTGCTAACAGGCTGTAGTACCGTCGCCTCACCCCAACCCAGCACCCCCTCCACAAGGGTTGTTGCCGGAGTGCCGATCATTATCGATCATGTAGGTTCGAGATTAGGGCTGCCTAATGACAACCTTACGGTCGCTGCAACCCCTATAACGCTTATTGAGACACCTCTATCAAGCCCTAGCCCGGTGGCGGAGGAGACTCCAGGCGCACTCGAAACTAATATCACACAGGCCGAGTATATGCAGGCGCTCACCAAATGGCAAGTCCGCCATATATCAGACTATATCATTACCGTTGAGGATGCAGGCGGACCGGCTAGTCTAGGCAAAGTGCAGTTGCATATCAAGATTGTGAATGGTGAATCACAGGTCGTGGGCTACGTTGACCTAAACGGGGATCAGCCCAAGGTCATCCCGATGGACACGCTCAGTGCATATGATCGGGATTTACTACAAGGGTTGAGTGTTGAGCAGCTTTTCCATCTTGTGGGCACCGTGTTTACTAGCAAGGAAATGGTGCCGGCGGACTATAGCATCTACTATGAAATTGTGTTCGATCCAATCTTGGGCTATCCTACTTACGTAAGTGTAGGGAGTTTTGTTAAAGGAGTCCTTGCCAACGATAGCACAGGGGGCTATGAGGTGACGGGTTTGCAGATCCTTAAGAGTAGCGCCCCTGGAATGTCCAAGACCGGTCACCCCAGTCCCTAGACTGAACCTACAATAGTACCATATCAGTACCATAGTCTTCTGGCCCCGCGCACGCCGTGCGCTGCTACACTCACTACTCCCGGTAATCTTCGTGTTCCTTCGTGGATCAATTCGTCTTCGCGGCGCTGCGCGGCCCGTGGCGGATCACTCGTCGGCGGCGGGCGGGCGGGTGAGGGGCAGGGTGAAGTGGAACACGCTGCCCGCGCCGGGCGTGCTGTCTACGCCGATGGTGCCGCCGTGCCACTCCACGATCTGGCGGCTGATGTAGAGGCCGAGGCCCACACCGGTGCGCGGGTTGCTGCGGACGGCGCTGCCGCGAAAGAACCGCTGGAACAGTTGCTCTTGCTCCGGTGCGGGCAGGCCCGATCCCTGATCGGCCACGCGCAGCAAGGCCACACCGGGGTCGGCTGTGGTCAGCGTGATGCAGACTTCGGTGCCGGCGGGCGCATATTTGACGGCGTTGCTGATCAGATTGGTCAGCACCTGCTCGATCCGCAAGCGGTCGAATACACCCGGCAGCGTGGGCGGGGCGGTCAGCACCAGCCGGTGCGTGCTGCTGAGAGGGCGGCTCACCTCGACCACCCCCTGCACCGTCGCCGCTAGGTCCGCCGGCTCCGGGTGGAACTCGAAGTGGCCGCTTTGCAAGCGCGACACGTCTAGCAAATCATTGACCAGCGCCGTCAGCCGGTCGGCCTGCGTGACCACCTGAGCCAATTGGCGCAGATCCTGTTCGCGCGCCGCCTGCTCCTCCGGCGTTTTCACCAGCCCGGCGCTGAAAGCGCGCACCATGCGCCGCTGCATCACCTGGGCCGCGCCTTTGATCGTGGTCAGCGGGGTCCGCAGTTCGTGCGACACCAGCGACAGAAACTCATCTTTGGCTTGCTGCGCCGTGCGTTCGCTTTGATAGAGTTGGGCATTGCGGATCGCCACCGCCGCCTGATTGCCAATCGTGATCAGCAGATTGAGATCATCGTCGCTGTAAGCGTGCGGGCGGTAGGACTGGGTAGACATGGCCCCCAGCATGCGCCCCTCGAACAGCAACGGCACCAGCAGCAGCGACTCCGAGGTGCGCGTCTTAATGCCGAAGGGGATGGGCGCAATCGGCAGTTGCTCAAGCTGACCCGCGATCAGCGGCGTGCGTGTGCGGATCACATAGCTGGTCACGCCGGCACCGAACGGTTCGCTGCGTTTGGCATACGACTGGCCCGCATCCATGATAAACTCGTACTGCACGGTGGCGGCTTCTTCGTCGTAGAGCGCCACGAAAAAGGCATCGGCGGCCATCGTCTGCGCGATCTGCTCATAGCAAATGGCAAACAGTTCGTCCAGGTCGAGCGCCGCCGAAATGCGCCGCGCGATCTCCGCGAGCGAGGCCAGGCGCTTGGCGCGGGTTGCCATCTCGGTAAACAGGCGCGCCCGCTCCACGGCCACGGCACAGCGTTCGGCGACTTCGGCCAACAGCGTCAGATCGCGGCGGCTATAGACGTGCTTGGCGGTGCTGTTGATCTGCAAAATCCCGATCACGCGGTCAGCGACGGTGAGCGGGGCAGCCATATACGCGCCTATGCGCCGGTTGGTGCCCGCCGTGCGCTGGGCGGGCCGCACGGTTTGCTCGGCATCCAGGTCGTTGCTCAGGTAGGGCTGCCCATGCGCGGCCACCCAGCCGGAAATGCCCTGGCCCACCGGCATCCGCACTTGGCGGGCGACGGCATCAGCCACGCCGTAGTCCGTATGGATCTGCAACTCGTTGGCTTCGTTGATCAGCGCGATAGAGCCCCCACTGAACGGGATCAGCCCTTCCAGCAAGGCCAGGCTTTGGCGCAGAATGTCGTCGAGGCTAAGGCTGGAATTGACCACTTCGGATAATTGATCGAGCAGGCTGATCTCCGCCGCGCCGCGCCCCGCCTGCCCACGCACCACGATCAACTCCAGGGTGCCGGCGATCAGCCCAGCCAATAGGCGGTAGGCGACGGCAACAGTGGGCGGCAACGGCGCAGCCCATTGCAACGCCAACGTGCCGTTCACTGGACCGCTCACCAGTGGCAAGAGCAGCCAGCCGGCCGCCGACTCGCCGGCGGCCCAGGTACACGCTTGGTTCGTCTGCGCCACCGCGACCAATGACTCTAGCGGCGGGGCCGCCGGCGGATCGCCGGCCGGGGGAGGTTGCGTCGCGTACAGGCGCAAGGTCGTGGCTGGGAGCGCAGCGCCGCCGGTCCCTTCGACCAGCAGATAGAGCAAGACGCGCTGGAGTGCGCCGGGAATAAGCTGGAGCGCAAGATGCGCCGCTGTCTCTGTTGCCTGGTCTTGGCTATGGGCCGCCCGCAGCGCGTCCGCTGCCGCCGCCAGGGCGGCGGTGGTAGCGGGCAATCGCGGACCAGGAACAGACAACGCAGCTCCTCCAACAGGATGGGTAACCAGATCGCAGATTCAACGCGCTCCCAGTATACCACACAACCGCCCTAAATGAGCACGGGCGACGGGAACTCGCCGCTACCGCTACAAAGCCCGCCTACGCGGGCTGTGCGGGGCGGCAGACGGGTTTATTGTGGATCGGGCCGTAGCCCGCCGACGCGCGCTGCACGGGGCGGCAGACGGGTTTATTGTGGATCGGGTCGTAGCCCGCCGACGCGCGCTGCACGGGGCGGCAGACGGGTTTATTGTGGATCGGGTCGTAGCCCGC
>JALYUO010000595.1 GCA_030853735.1 Chloroflexota bacterium | reverse complement strand
GTAGAGGGTCAGGCTACCGGCGCGGTCGGCGGGGGCCAAGTCGCCGCGCAGGCGCGCTTCTTCGGCGGGCGCGAAAGCTGTGGCAATTTGCGCCGCATCGTAGTGGCGCAACACATAGCGCAGGCGGTTGCGTTGGTAGGCGCGAAAGTAGGCCGGCCCGCCGTGGGTCAGTGAGACCGACTCGGCGTGGGTCGCTACGGCGCTGGGGATGTACCAGACGGAGTAGCCCGCGTCCCAGGCGCGCGTGCAGAGGTCCAGATCCTCGAAGTAGGCCGGCCAGTAGCCCGCGTCAAAGCCGCCCAACGCGCTATAAGCGGCGCGGGTGATCGCCAGCGCGCCGCCGGTGACGTAGGGCATTTCGTGCGGGTGGGCAAAAGCCACGCCGTCGGGTTCGCCGCGCCCGATCAGCGCAGTCGTGGCGGCGGGGAAAGCAAAAGTGCCGCCGGCGTGCTGCACACGCCCATCGGGATAGAGCAACTTACCCCCGACGATGCCCGCCCGTTCGTCGGCATGATCCTGCAGCCCGGCCACCATTGCGCGCAGCCAGCCCGGTTGCACGCGCACATCGGGATTGACCACGGCCAGCACCGCGGCATCCGTCGCCGCCCAACCCAGGTTCGCGCCGCCGGCAAAGCCCAGGTTGCGCGGCGCGGTTAGCACGCGCAGCGCCGGATAGCGGTCACCCAAAGCGACGGTTCGCCCGCCGTCCGCGCCGTTATCCACCAACAGCATCTCTAGGCGTGGATAGTCTAGCGCGGCCAGTGCATCCAGGCAAGCAGGCACTTCGTCGGGTGTATTGTAGTTGACCACCACCACAGCTACAGTGGGCAGCGATTCGTTCGGCATAGGCTTACCGCGTAAAACGTAAAACGTAAAACGTACTGCGAAGAGTAGTCACCCAAATCCTGATGCGCTGCAAAAGCAAGCAGCCTGTTGGTGAGAGAACGCTAATCTGACGCAATACGCAGTACGTTTTACGTTTTACGTTTTACGTTTTACGTCATCATAGATCGCCAACAGGCGCGGGATCTGCTGATCCCAGGTGTAGGAAGCCAGCACTTTGGCGCGACCCGCCGCGCCGAGACGGGCCGCCAAGGCAGGATCGGCGATCAGCGCGGCGAGGCGGGCGGCTAAGGCGGCGGAGTCGCCGAATGGGATCAGGTAACCGTCCTCACCGTCGCTGATCACTTCGGGCACACCCCCGGCGGCGGCCCCGATCACCGGCTTGCCGTAGAGCCAGGCTTCCAAGTAGGTGATACCAAATGTATCGGTGCGCGACGGCATGGCGAACACGGTGCAGGCGGCATAGGCATCACGCTTGACCGCATCCGACGCGAAGCCCAGCAACAGCACCCGCGCACGGGCGGCGGTGGGCAACGCGGCATAAGCGGCCTCGAAATCGGCCAGCGCGGTCGCGCCGATCAGCACTAGGCGTAAATCCTGACCCTGCGCCGCGAGCCGGGCCGTGGCTTCCAGCAGCGTAATCGCCCCTTTGTCGCGGGCCAACGCGCCGACAAACAGAACTAGCGGCAGATCGGGTGCCAACTCGTGCTGTGCCCGAAAACGGGCTGCGTCGCCACCAACCACACGGTCAGGATGTACCCCTACCCCGGCCTGCACGATGCGTGCCGCGCCGACCCCCAGCCGGCGCAATGCGTCGCCCTCCAGCCGGGTCTGCACCAGCACGCGCGTCGCCGCATTGAGCAGGCCGATTTGGTGGCGCATGGTGTAGTAGCGCAAGATGCGGCGATCGCCGGGCGTGCCGAGATGGACGAAAGGGGTGATCAGCAGCGGGATGTGGGCGCGGCGGGCATAGGCGGCGGCGGCCAGGATCGGCCCTTCGAGCGTGATGTTGGTGGTATGGACCACATCGAAGGCAGCCGGCGGCAAGGCGCGCAAGGCCGCTGTGAGCGTCGGCACCCACGGTGAGAGCCGCCCGCCCAGCCGCAACAGGGGTGATGGGTCAAGCGGCCCGTGGCGGCTAAGATCGCTGGTTTCGGCCATCAGGCGGCGCAGGATGCGGAAGTAGATCGGCGGCAAGGGCGGGCGACGCACCGGGAAGCGGCGGATGGTCACGCCCTCATGCACTTCGGCGGCGGGCCTTGCGACACGCCGCTTGCCCGCCGCCCAAAAATGCTCCAGATCCCAGGCATCGGTGGTGAACACCGTCACCGCATCACCCCGCGCGACTAGCCGCTCCGATAGCTCCTGAAAGTAGCCCTCAGAGCCGCCCTGGAACGGCCAGTAGCGTTGGATGACGTGCAGAACGCGCAAGGCGGGCGGCTTACTGGATGGGTGGGGTGTCGGTCCAGACCCCAGTGTAGCCGTACTTCTTGGCGATGCTGTCGCGGATGCTTTTCAGCGGCGTGTTGTCCATCATGGACATCATCATATCCACTTCGCCGGCGCAAATGTCGCAGGTCAGACTGTGGTCGGTGTAGACCACTTTGCCGTCAGGCTGGATTTGGCGCAGGTAGCAGCTTTGCAGGCTGGTATGCTGGTGCATATAGATGGCACAGCCGCAGTAGCACGGCATCTGGGCCAGCGCGTCGGGGTGAGCCGCCGCGAAGGCATAGCGGGCGGCGATCTTGTCTTTGTGCGGCTCGGTCGTGTTGACGATGAACTGCGGCGTGATACCCACCGCGTAGGCCGTCGTCTCCGCCGCGTCTGCCGGGTCGGGCACCAGGCGGCTGGGCCGCGCGGTGGCCGTGACATGGACCTGGGCCGCCGGGGCGGGGGCGCTGCTGCCACTACCGGCTTGGTCGCCGCAGCCGGCAATGACTCCGGCGATCAGGATAGGCAGGGCCAGGGCCACGGTCAGGCGGGTCCGCAACGAGGCGGGCGTGGCAGCGACAGCGGGTTGGGCGGACATTCGGCTACTCCTCTGGGTACAGGCGCAACGCACAGCGCGCGTAAAACGGCGCGGATCAATGGCGAGGGACCGGCAAGGGCGGAGCCTCGCCTCATTGTACCATAATCGGCGGGCTGTACCAAAGTGCAGGGAATGCTGTACAATTGTATTACGTATCGCGTATTGCGTATTACGCATCACAGATTAGAGGGAATCCACTATGAGCAACGGCAGCAATCCTACACCGAATCCCGACCCACCGGCCAATCCCGGCATCACACAGATCACGGTCGGCGGCTATAAGTCCATCCGCGACGAGCAGAGCATCGCGATTCGTCCCCTCACGCTCCTGGCCGGCGCGAACAGTTCGGGCAAGTCGAGCATGATGCAGCCCTTGCTGCTGCTCAAACAGACCCTCGAAGCGCCCTATGATCCCGGCCCTCTGCTGCTCAATGGGCCGAACGTGCGGCTCACGTCGGTGGAGCAGATGCTGTGGCCGAAAGGTAGCGAGTTTCATGTGGGGGTAGAGGTGGACGCTGCGGAGAGTTTCGTCACCCAGTTCTTCAAACCGAAAGCATCATCCATTCAAGTTCAAGAGACAGACTATAAAATAACACATCGTCATTTTTTACCCGAACGTCAGAGGGAAGATCATTATAATCTTCGGTTAAATATGAATAGGAGCCAAATCTTAGAGGCTATGCCTCAACTATTAGATACACTTGGCAGCGAGTTCTATGTAGATTGGAGCATTATACGCTATCGTTGTTTCCTGAAACTAACAGGGTCAGTTAAATGGGCGCACAATCAAGCTGTAGCTGATAGATCTTCAATAGAGGATTTATTTGAAACTAGTGTTTTTACTGACCCAATTGTGTCCATCATTCATCTCCCTGGCTTAAGAGGCAGTCCCGAAAGAATCTATCCATTGACGGCTGTCGGTGACACGTTTTCAGGCACTTTCGATCCCTATAGCGCTAGTATTATCTTAAAGTGGCAAGACGACAAAGACAAGGCACAGTTAGACAAACTGACTGAACAACTGCGGACCCTTGGCCTGACCGGGCGAGTCGCGGCCAAGCGGCTCAACGATGCCCAGGTGGAGATCCAGGTGGGGCGGACCGTCGGCAGCGCAGCGCGCGATATGGTGAGCATCGCCGATGTGGGGCTGGGCGTGTCGCAGACGCTGCCGGTGCTGGTGGCGTTGTTGGTGGCCGAGCCGGGGCAGTTGGTCTATTTGGAGCAGCCGGAGATCCATCTACACCCGCGCGCGCAGGTGGCGTTGGCTGGGGCGTTGGCCGAGGCCGCGCGGCGCGGCGTGCGCGTGGTGGCCGAGACACATAGCGCCTTGCTGTTGCGCGGCGTGCAGACGCTGGTGGCCGAAGGCACGCTGGACCCGGCGCTGGTTGCCTTACACTGGTTCGCACGCGGCAAAGACGGCGCGACCACCGTCACCACAGGTGACTTGGACGCTGCCGGGGCGTTCGGCGACTGGCCGGAGGATTTTAGCACGGTGAATCTCTCCTCTAACAGTCGCTATTTGGACGCAGCAGAAACACGTTTGCTGGCGCAGGCCGATGGCAAGTAAACGCAAGCAGCGGCTGGTGGTAGACGCTTCCATCGCTCGTGCTGCGGGTGGTCTCGCTGCTACCTCAGAGCTGTCGAAACAATGCCGGGATTTTCTCCAGGCCATGCTGCAATCGCCACACTTGTTAGTATTGACCCCTGCAATCAGAGCGGAATGGAATCGCCACCAGTCTGAATTTGCTTATGATTGGCGAAATAAAATGGTTTCCGCCAAAAAGGTGTTGTTGATACAAGATGATCCCGACCTACCCGCAGAGATGGCGGATCGCATCACGGCCACCGGGAGCAAAAGCGACGAGCGCAAGGCGATGGCGAAGGATTTGCTACTGCTGGGGGCGGCGCTAGCGACCGACAAGACGGTGGTATCAGGCGACAACACCGTGCGCGCTCTATTTGCCGGGGCGGCACAGACGGTGCGCGAACTGCGGGCGATCATCTGGGTTCATCCAGCAGAGGATGCGGCACGCTGGGTGGCAGCGGGAGCGCGGGCGGATTCGGAGCGGCGATTAGATGCTTATGTCAAGCAAGCGCCGTAGTAGACCTGTTGCGGGCGCGACTTTGCGAGGCAGTGCAACAAATTGGCCCATCCCAGCGTATAAGAAGTGTAGTGACTGGTCGCTAACCTAGCAAAAGGAGCAACGCAATGGATCCGAAAGGGCAGGAACAGAACGAGCAGATGGGTGGCTTGGCCGGCCTCGGCGCGGGCGTGATCGCCGGCGCGCAGGTGGGCACGGTGGTGATCCCCATCCCGGTGGTCGGCACCTTTGTCGGCGCGATGATCGGCGGAGTGCTGGGCAGCGCCGTCGGGTCGCGCGTGGGTGGGGCCGCCCTCAGCGGACTCAATGCCTTCCTCGATGGCTTGGCCGGCCCGCCGCGCCAAGATCCGCCGGCCGCCGCGCCGCCGCGCAGCGACGACACGATCTAAGCAACCCCAATCGCCGCAGACGCGCCCTCCCTCAGAGCGGCGCGTCTCGCGCCGCGCTTTACGGCAGCGCGTAACTCTCCGCCCCCTGTTGCAATAGTCTATAGATAGGGCAGTAGAAACCCCACTAACGGCCGGCAGACCCGCCAGTTGGCGACGGGCAGCGGGCGACCAGTGACCTGACCAGCCGCGTCTTGACCGGCACAGACCACTGTGCTATGCTACCCTAAATACACCGTAAGGGGGTCTACATGGCAAGCAGTGAATTCAGCTTCTGCAACCAATGCGGCACCAAGCATCCCCCAACCCCCTATAAGCGGGGGATCGCCTTCAATGTCAACGGGTGTAGCGCCGACAAGGATCCTGCGGTGCAGCTGGGGCTGGTCGGCAGCGTGCAGGGCGTCCTCAATTCCAGCGGAGATGTCCTGCGGGTCGGCGGCTACAACGGTAACGGCTTATCGCTCAAGCCGGTGCAGGTGGACCTTCGGATCGATGCGGTGAAGTAGCCTGATGGCGGTACTCAGCGAGACGCTGCGGAGCTATGTGCCCGATCTGGTGGCCCGCCGCCTGTCAGCGACCACCCAACTCGCCGCGCCACAGGCGATCACGGTGGCGGCGGCGGTGTTGTTCGCCGACATTTCGGGCTTCACACGGCTGGCCGAGCGGCTGGCCGAGCGCGGGCCGGACGGCGCGGAGGCGCTGACGGCGCGCCTTAACGC
>JALYUO010000559.1 GCA_030853735.1 Chloroflexota bacterium | reverse complement strand
TCGCGGTCTTTGGCGGCGCTGAAGGCGTTGACAAACTGATCGACCGGCTCCAGCTTTTTGGCGCTCCAGCCGGTCACGCTGACCACGATCAGCGGGCGACCGCCGACGGAGAGGAACAGGCTGCGCTGCGAGTTGCTGGATCGTGACTCCCTCTCCTTGCTGTTCTGCCCCCATCATCATAACCCTCCCAGCCCGCGCAGGCGGGCTTCGTAGCTGTAGCTTGCGGCCCGCCGGCACCCCGCACTGGGCCGTATCATCTCCCAGCCCGCGCAGGCGGGCTTCGTAGCTGTAGCTTGCGGCCCGCCGGCACCCCCGCACCGGGCCTTACCATCTCCCAGCCCGCGCAGGCGGGCTTCGTAGCTGTAGCCGCGACCTCGGTCGCCTCGTCCCCCGTCTTAGTCGCCCCGCTCCCCCGCCAAATGGCGCATGACGCACAGGAGCAGTTCCACGCCGGTGAAAGGCGTGATAAGGATGTCTTGGGCCTGGATTTCGAGGGAGTAATCGAATGGCGCGGCAGCGGGGTTCAAGACCACGATCCGCTCGCGGGCGATGCCGTAGCTGGCCCGCAGGTGCCGGGCGATGCGTAGCCCGCTCATACCCGGCAGCGCGGGATCGATCAGATAGAGGTCTACCGCCTGATCGTCCACATAATGCAGCACATCGGGGCCGTTGTCCACCATCAACACGCGATAGCCCGCCGCCTGCAACACCGGCATAGCAGCCGTCACCACCTGGGGATCGGCGCTCGCCAGCAAGATGCGTGCGCCGGTGGGATCAGCCACCCGCCGGGAAGCGGCGGAAAAGGGCCGCCCCGTTTTGCCCGCCAAAGCCGAAGCCGTTAATCATCGCCACCTCGATGGGCATCGGGCGGGCCGTGTTCGGCACATAATCCAGATCGCATTCCGGGTCAGGCGTGTCGTAGTTGATCGTCGGCGGGGCGATCTGATCGCGCAACGCCAGCACCGCCGCAATGGCCGACATCACGCCCGCCCCGCCCAGCAAATGGCCGATCATTGACTTGTTGGAACTGATCGCCAACTTGGCCGCATGATCGCCAAAGGTGCGATGGATGGCGCGCGTCTCGGCCACATCGTTTAGCGGCGTGCTGGTGCCGTGGGCTGCAATGTAGTCCACAGCGCTGGGTTGCAAGCCGGCGTAGCGCAGCGCCCGGCTCATCGCCAGCGCGGCCCCCACGCCGCCTGGGGCCGGCGCGGTGATATGGTAGGCATCGCCGGTTTGCGCGCCGCCCAACACTTCGGCGTAGATATACGCCCCCCGCGCCTGCGCGTGTTCGAGCGACTCCAGGATCACCGCGCCGCTGCCTTCGCCCAGCACAAAGCCGTCGCGGGTGCGGTCGAAGGGCCGGCTGACCGCTTGCGGCGCACGCTGCGTGTTGCGCGACAGGGCTTGCATATTGCCCAGCCCCGCGATAGAGATGGGGGTCATGGTGGCTTCGGTGCCGCCGGCAATCACCACATCGCACTCGCCGCGCCCGATCAGGTGGAAACCGTCAATAAAGGCGTAGACACTGCTGGCACAGGCGGCAACCGAGGTGATCACCGGCCCTTTCGCGCCGAATTGCAGCGACACCTGACCGGCGGCCATGTTCGGGATCATCGAAGGCACAAAGAACGGGCTGACGCGGTTCATGCCCTTGTGCTCCATCAGCAACACTTCGTTTGCCATGTCTACCAGCCCGCCCGCGCCGGTGTTGAAGGCCACGCCCACCATTTCGGCGTTGGCCTCAGTGATGGTGAAATGGGCATCGGCCAGCGCCTGGGCCGCCGCCGCCACCGCAAAGTGGGCAAAGCGGCTGGTGCGCCGCACATCGCGCGCCGCCATATATTGTCCTGGGTCAAAATCCTTGACTTCACAGGCAATCTTGATCGGGTAGTCTTTCACATCAAAGGCCCGGATCGGCCCCGCGCCCGACACCCCGGCGCAGAGGTTGCGCCAGTATTCGGCGGCGCTCAGGCCAATGGGCGTAATGGCCCCCAGGCCCGTCACCACCACGCGGCGTGCGTCTGTATACATTCCCTAACCCCTTTATCCGAGTGTTGAGTGTTGAGTGTTTAGTGTTTAGTGAGTGATAGAAGGCTATTCCGTATTACGTATTACGTAGTTTAACACTAAACACTAAACACTCAACACTAAACACTAAACACTCAGCACTCAGCACTCCGCGTTGTACTTCCGCACGACCAAGCAGGCATTGTGACCGCCGAGGCCGACGGCGTTGCTGACGGCGACATTAACGACTCGCGCACGGGCGGCGTTCGGCGTGTAGTCCAAGTCACAGGCCGGGTCGGGCGTGCGATAGTTGATCGTGGGCGGGATGCAACCATCGCGGATCGCCAGGACGCTGACCAACAGGCCCATCGCGCCCGACGCGCCCATCATGTGGCCGGTCATAGACTTGAACGACGAGACGGCCAGCTCCCGCGCGTGTGCGCCAAACACCTGTTTGAGGGCCAGCGTCTCCACGCGGTCATTAATCGGCGTGCCGGTGCCGTGCGCGCTCACAAAATCCACCGCGTCCGGGGCAATGCCGGCTTTGTGCAAGGCCATCCGCAGCATCGTCGCGCCCGCCTCTGCCGTCTCCGACTGGCCGGCCATGTCATAGGCATCATTGCTGGACCCATAACCGACCACTTCGGCATAGATTTGCGCGCCGCGCGCCTGCGCCGAGGCGAGGTCTTCGAGCACCGCCAGCGCACAGCCTTCGGCCAAAACGAAGCCGTTGCGCGTCGCGTCAAAGGGCCGACACGCCTGGGTCGGGTCGGGGGCGTGGGCCAGGGCGCGCATGACATTGAAGCCGGCCAGCACCAACGGTACGATCACCGCATCGGTGCCGCCCGCCAGCACCATGTCGGCATCGCCGCGGCGGATCGTCTCCCAGGCTTCGCCGATGGCGTGCGCGCCGGTGGCGCAGGCCGAGGCAATCGCCATGTTGGGGCCGCGCGCGCCAAAGGTGATCGCCAAGTGGCCGGTGGCGCTGTCGGGCAACATATTCGCCAGGAAAAACGGGCTGACGCGGCGCGGGCCGCGCTCTTCCAGCAGCTTCTGCTGGGCCAGGATGGTGCCCAGCCCGCCCGCCGCCGTGCCGACGATGATGCCACTGCGCCCCGCGTTTTCCGGCGTGATCGCATATTCAGCATCGCGCAACGCCTCGTGGCCGGCGATCACGGCGAACTGCACGCTACGGTCCATGTGCCGCGCCTCTTTCGGCGGGATCAGCGCATTATCGAAGTCCTTGACCTCGCCGCCGATCTGCACATCGAACGGGCTGGGATCAAACAGGCTGATGCGCGCCACGCCGGAGCGCCCATTCACGAGGGCGTTCCACATCGTCGGCACCGTGTTGCCCACCGGGGTCACGGCTCCCAAGCCGGTAATGACAACTCTACGCATGGGGTCTCTTCTCGCTAAAACATCACCATGCCACCGTCTACGTTCAACACCTGACCGGTGATGTAGGATGCGGCATCGCTGGCTAAAAACGCAATGGCATGGGCCACCTCGTCTGGTTGCCCGTAGCGTTCC
Organism: Chloroflexota bacterium; assembly: GCA_030853735.1. Taxonomy (GTDB): domain Bacteria; phylum Chloroflexota; class Chloroflexia; order QHBQ01; family JAICKM01; genus JAICKM01. The sequence continues at coordinate 1,598 of JALYUO010000559.1, read as the reverse complement.
AACGGGATACGGGCCAAAATCGCTTTTTTCACTTCATCCGGCAAGCCTGCGGTGATGTCGGTTTCGATGAAGCCGGGCGCGACGGCGTTGGCGGTGATGTTGCGCGCGGCAAACTCGCCGGCCACGCTTTTGATGAAGGCGATCAGCCCCGCTTTGGCCGCCGCATAATTGGCCTGACCCACGTTGCCGGTCAGCCCGACCACGGAGGAGATGGCGACGATGCGGCCATAGCGTTGGCGCACCATCTGGCGGCTGACCCCTTTGACCAGGAAGTAGGTGGCGCGCAGGTTGGTGTTCAACACATCGTCCCACTCGGCTTGGCTCATCCGCATCAACAGGTTGTCGCGCGTGATGCCGGCGTTGCTGACCAAGATGTGCAACCCGCCCAATTCTTTGGTCACGCGCGCGATCAGCGCATCCACCTGCGCCGAGTCGCTCACATCGGCCTGGATCGCCAGGGCTTTGCCGCCGGCCGCTTCAATGGTGGCGACCACCTCAGCAGCAGGCGCTGCGCTGGCGTTATAATTCACCGCCACGGTGGCTCCGTCGGCGGCTAGGCGCAACGCCGCCGCCCGCCCAATGCCGCGCCCCGCCCCAGTCACGAGTGCCACGCGCCCCTGTAAATCGGCCACTTCGACTCCTCTCCCTATTACCTAGTACAGCTTGGTGGAAGTTACTCACCAGTATGCAGGGCTGTTTGTGTTTAAGCAAAGTGGTGGATCATTTTCACCAAGCTGTACTAGCTGTTCCGCCGACCCCACTGCGGGAGGCCACCGGATCTTATCACACGCTCCCGGCCTTGTCAAACCGCCGCCTACCCGTAACAGTTCAGGATGAGGGCAAAGGAATTTGGGCACCGAGCATCTTGAGCCAGTCGGGCATCAGATCCAACCCATGCCCCGCCCAACTCGAATAGAGCGTGTGCAGTCGCGCGCGGGTCGCACTCCCCGCGGCACTCCGGCTACCTCCGCTGCTGTGGCGCACTACGGCTATGGGGCTGATTTTGCGCTCCGCTGCGTTGTTGGTCGCTTCTACCTCTGCCTGTTTTACGAACTGGACGCGCTCCCTGTCGTGGCGCAGCAGCCTTTTGCAGAGCGCTTCCCCCGGATGTCCTCTGGTCCGTGCCCATTTGCGCCCCCACTCCCTGGCCCTCGCCAATACCTGCCCGTACAATTCGTCGCGCTCCCGCTGGCTTGGTTGCGCTTCCTGCTTGTCGAGTTTGCTGCCCGCTTTGTACATCTTCACCACTTCCCCGACCCCCTCTACAAGCTCTGCGTTCTCCCGGTGGGTCTCCGCCAACTCCTGGAGGTCGCGCAGCAGATGGACCCCACAACGTTGACTCGGCCCGGTGTGCTGGGTGTATGCCGCGTAGAAATCGGTGCAGAGTGTCCCCTTGAAGTCCCCGCCCCATAGTTCCCGTGCCACCTCCCCGGCGCGGCTCCTGTCGTAGTGGTAATAGCTTGTTCCGTCCGGGCTCATCAGCACCCACATCCATCCGCCCCTGCCTGCTTCTCGCCAGCCGATCTCAGCAGCGTTTACTACCCGGCTGCCTCGAATAGCGGCCTTGAAGCTCTCCGCAGTCGCCGTGCCTTCTTTGG